>NZ_JAZGQA010000001.1:0-100681 GCF_048593855.1 Yersinia sp. 2542 StPb PI | reverse complement strand
TTAGGTAAGGAGGTGATCCAACCGCAGGTTCCCCTACGGTTACCTTGTTACGACTTCACCCCAGTCATGAATCACAAAGTGGTAAGCGCCCTCCCGAAGGTTAAGCTACCTACTTCTTTTGCAACCCACTCCCATGGTGTGACGGGCGGTGTGTACAAGGCCCGGGAACGTATTCACCGTAGCATTCTGATCTACGATTACTAGCGATTCCGACTTCATGGAGTCGAGTTGCAGACTCCAATCCGGACTACGACAGACTTTATGTGGTCCGCTTGCTCTCGCGAGTTCGCTTCACTTTGTATCTGCCATTGTAGCACGTGTGTAGCCCTACTCGTAAGGGCCATGATGACTTGACGTCATCCCCACCTTCCTCCGGTTTATCACCGGCAGTCTCCCTTGAGTTCCCACCATTACGTGCTGGCAACAAAGGATAAGGGTTGCGCTCGTTGCGGGACTTAACCCAACATTTCACAACACGAGCTGACGACAGCCATGCAGCACCTGTCTCACGGTTCCCGAAGGCACTAAAGCATCTCTGCTAAATTCCGTGGATGTCAAGAGTAGGTAAGGTTCTTCGCGTTGCATCGAATTAAACCACATGCTCCACCGCTTGTGCGGGCCCCCGTCAATTCATTTGAGTTTTAACCTTGCGGCCGTACTCCCCAGGCGGTCGACTTAACGCGTTAGCTCCGGAAGCCACGCCTCAAGGGCACAACCTCCAAGTCGACATCGTTTACAGCGTGGACTACCAGGGTATCTAATCCTGTTTGCTCCCCACGCTTTCGCACCTGAGCGTCAGTCTTTGTCCAGGGGGCCGCCTTCGCCACCGGTATTCCTCCAGATCTCTACGCATTTCACCGCTACACCTGGAATTCTACCCCCCTCTACAAGACTCTAGCTTGCCAGTTTCAAATGCAGTTCCCACGTTAAGCGCGGGGATTTCACATCTGACTTAACAAACCGCCTGCGTGCGCTTTACGCCCAGTAATTCCGATTAACGCTTGCACCCTCCGTATTACCGCGGCTGCTGGCACGGAGTTAGCCGGTGCTTCTTCTGCGAGTAACGTCAATCAACCGTGCTATTAACACGATTGCCTTCCTCCTCGCTGAAAGTGCTTTACAACCCGAAGGCCTTCTTCACACACGCGGCATGGCTGCATCAGGCTTGCGCCCATTGTGCAATATTCCCCACTGCTGCCTCCCGTAGGAGTCTGGACCGTGTCTCAGTTCCAGTGTGGCTGGTCATCCTCTCAGACCAGCTAGGGATCGTCGCCTAGGTGAGCCATTACCCCACCTACTAGCTAATCCCATCTGGGCACATCCGATGGCGTGAGGCCCGAAGGTCCCCCACTTTGCTCTTGCGAGGTCATGCGGTATTAGCTACCGTTTCCAGTAGTTATCCCCCTCCATCAGGCAGTTTCCCAGACATTACTCACCCGTCCGCCGCTCGCCGGCAAAGTAGTAAACTACTTCCCGCTGCCGCTCGACTTGCATGTGTTAGGCCTGCCGCCAGCGTTCAATCTGAGCCATGATCAAACTCTTCAATTTAAGATTTGTTTGATTTGCTACTAATAAAAGCAGCGATGCTCAAAGATTACTTTCTGCAAATAAGCATTCGAACCGAAGTTCAAATGTGTACTGCTTTGGTCACTCTTCAAGACTTTGATATTGCTTCTGCCTGCCGAAACAGGCTTCGATATCGTCTTGCGAGTGCCCACACAGATTGTCTGATAAATTGTTAAAGAGCAGTGCGTTAGCAACCGGTGGTTGGTAACGCGAGGTGCGCATATTACGCTTTCCTCATTCAGAGTCAACTACTAATTTCGTTGAATTTCTCTGTTCTCTTTGCCGGTCACTTAACTACTTGATTCGTTGTGTGCCGTCTCGATGGATGCGCATTATAGGGAGTCGAATTTTTTGCACAACTCTTTTTTCGCCTTTTTCTACTGTTTGAATACTTTTCACTCCTTACGTGCAGATCTTGGTCGATCCGCTGCATTTTCCCTATGATCCCTGCGGTCGATTGGTTGTAATTCCATCAGCAAAGGCTAGTATTGCCGGTAAAGTGTGATCTTATTGAGAGGCTATTGCTATGTCCGACCCTATCCGCCCTTATCTTCATTATTCACCTACTCTTGGTAAACGCGTGATGATCGATGGATCGAGCGTGATCATTGGTAATGTCATTTTGGGTGATGATGTCAGTGTCTGGCCGTTGGTTGCTATTCGTGGTGATGTTAATCAGGTCGTCATTGGCGCTCGTTCAAATATTCAAGATGGTAGTGTGTTACACGTAACCCATCATTCAGAGCATAATCCTGAAGGGAACCCCCTGGTTATTGGTGAAGACGTTACTGTTGGCCATAAAGCGATGCTCCACGGTTGTACTATTGGCAATCGGGTACTGGTGGGGATGGGGTCTATTTTGTTAGATGGTGCAGTTATCGAAGATGATGTGATGATTGGCGCGGGGAGTCTGGTTTCCCCAGGTAAACGATTAGTCAGTGGTTACCTCTATATGGGGAGCCCAGCCAGACAAGTTCGCCCTTTAACGCCGGCAGAATTAGAAGGCCTACTTTATTCTGCAAGCAACTACGTACGCTGGAAAGATGACTATCTGGCAGAAACTAAATAAGCAGTAACATAAGATGCAGGGAGTAAGTCATCATCTTCCCTGCATTATTGAATATCTTTCTATCGACTCAGTTCATCACGCAACTTATTTAGCACCGGTGTTATCTGTGGCATCACGCCATGCCAAAGTTTGAAAGCATGGGCTGCCTGCCCCACCAGCATCCCTAAGCCATCAGCGTAACTCGCCACACCCAACTGCTTAGCCCAAGCTAAAAATGGTGTATCCCCCACTTGATAAAACATGTCATAGCAACGTGTTGCAGGACTCATAATATCTTTAGATAAGTTTGGTACTTCGCCATGAATTCCAGCAGCGGTAGCATTTATGATTAAGTCAAACTGCTGCCCGCTCAGCGCCTGCATTTCGGCAGCCTCGATATCACCCAAATGATGAAAGACTTCGGCAAGCTGCTGTGCGCGGCTATAAGTCCGGTTAGTGATGACCACAGTGCATCCATAAGAGAGTAACGGCAAGATCACACCACGAGCAGCCCCCCCCGCGCCCACCAATAAGATCCGATCAGAGACTCGGATCAAACCCTGGCGCTCAAGATCACTGAGCAAACCAATACCGTCCGTATTATCACCTAACAAGCGCCCGTCTTCTAGTTGCTTGATAGTATTGACAGCACCTGCCAGTGACGCACGATCGGTTAGTTCATCACATTTGGCATAAGCGCGCTCTTTAAACGGCGTGGTAATGTTCGCGCCTAATGCACCATCTGCAAAAAACGACGTTAACGTTTCCTCAAAAGCGCCATGAGCGGCTAATACCATACCGTATTGATGCTCTATACCTGTCTGCTCGGCAAAAAGCGCATGAATCCTTGGCGACTTACTGTGCCCAATGGGGTTACCAAACACTGCGAAATTCTGATCCATGCTACTTTCTATCCTTGGCGAAATTGCTTACCGGTTAACGCATCTCTTATTTCAGACGGATTCAAACGACCACCCACCTCGCCAGAGAGCACAGGGAGAAAAGGGCCAAATTGCATTCTCACTTCAGCTTCTGTACGGCATGGCTCGCGACCGCTTAAGTTGGCACTGGTTGAAACCAGTGGCTTGCCATATTGCGAGCAAAGCTGCTGTACCAGTGGGTGGTCACTCACCCTTACAGCCAATGAGCCAAAACTGCCCGTTAACCAACGCGGTGTCTTAGCTCGCGCTGGAATAACCCATGTTACGGGCCCAGGCCAACAGGAGAAGAGCATTTCCTGTTGCGCTGTATTCAGCATTGAGTCATCAATATATGGCTTCAACTGCTCATAGTTAGCGGCGATTAAGATCAAACCTTTTTGCCATGGCCGCTGTTTTAAAGCTAATAAAGCATTTACTGCTTTTTCACTATCAGGGTCACAACCTAAACCAAAAACGGCTTCTGTTGGATAAGCGATGACCTCTTCTTGTTGCAAAGCCCGCAATACATCTGACAAAGCACCACTATTTTCTTGTTTATTCACGCTGTTATTACTCACTTACCACTGCCTTCCCACATAACTTGCTAGCGCAAAAACGTTTTACACCTTGCGCGGTTCTCTTTTCCATTAACAATGAATAGTGGCAATACGCACACTCTCCGGCAATGGGTTGCTGATTAATTGTAAACTGGCAATCGGGATAGCGATTGCAGGCGTGGAAGATCTTTCCAAACCGGGACTTGCGCTGTAGTAACTTGCCTTGGCCACATTGTGGGCAATCAATCGATGTTTCATCAGGCTTATCAATAACTTCCGTATGATCACATTGTGGATATTGGCTACAACCAATAAACATACCAAAACGCCCTTGCCGTAACACCATTTCTGAACCGCATTCAGGGCAATATTGTCCTTCAAGAACTTTCACGATATGCCCATCAGATTGCGCTTTCAACGGGCGCATGTACTGGCAGCCGGGATAATGTGAACAACCAAGGAATGGGCCATGACCCCCACTACGAATGACTAAAGCCGATCCGCATTCAGGACACGACCCATTATCCTTGGCAATAACTGTTTTCGTCATAACGCCTTCTATATAAGGTTATTAGCCAGCGATACTACCACTTAGTGCAAATAACCTTCATTGACTTCAAAAAGTAGCTCTTCCATCTGCTGATAGGCACTTTCATAACCCGGTATGTTAAACAGCACCATCAGCACAACCCATTTGAGATCCTCCAAGTCAATCTCATTAGAGTCCAATGCCATAATACGGTCGATGACCATCTCACGGGTATCAAGATGTAACACCTGAATTTGCTCAAGAAATAGGATGAAGCCGCGACAAGTGGTATCCAGACGTTGGGCTTCTTCCGCCGTATAAATCCGCAATGCTTGCGGATCAGCAGCATAAAGATAAGGTGCTTTCTGCCCTTCTTGTAGGTCTGCGAGAGCCTCTAACCAGTTCAGGGCGTTGTTGATATCCTCACGATAGAAACCTGCGTCCGCAAGATCGTCAGTAATCTTGTCTTGATCAACAAGCATTTCCGACTCGTTATGCATATAAGTTTCAAATAAGTAAATTAAAACGTCGAACATGGCCTGCCCTCCTTAATCGGACATAGCCGCCGGGTACAGCTGCGATCCACCCTGCTAACTCCAGCTCAAGCAATTTGCTGACGATATCTGGCACAGGTTGGCCGGCACGTTCGGCGACGACATCAACGGGTGTCACCTCATCTCCTACGTTAGCCAACACATCAGCAAATGGCAATTCAACTTGCTCCTCTGATGCAGAAATAGTTACTTTCTCGGGCAATGATACCCATTGAAGTGAACCGCCCACTTGTGTAGCTATCTCTTGTGCTGACCTCGCCAGATATGCGCCTTGTTGAATCAGCCAGTGCACACCTTCGCTGGTTGCACTCCCTAATGGCCCCGGTAAAGCAAAAACATCTCTCCCTTGCTCTATAGCATAGCGGGCAGTAATCAAAGAGCCACTTTTCAGCGTAGCTTCAACCACTAATACAGCAGAACTTAGCCCACTGATAATACGATTCCTTCTGGGGAAATGGGCAGCGACCGGCAATGCTGTTGTCAAAAACTCTGAGACCAGAGCCCCGCCTTGGCACTCAATGTCTTTGGCCAGATGACGATGTCGACGTGGATATATGTTCTCCAACCCACTACCTAATACCGCGATGGTCTTTCCTTTAGCATTCAAAGCCGCTTGATGACAAATCCCATCAATCCCAATTGCCAGACCACTGGTGATAACCAACCCCGTTCGAGCCAGTTCTGAAGCAAAGTAACAGCCCCACTGCTCACCATAGTGGCTGAAATGACGGCTACCCACCATGGCAATCTGAGAGCGATACAACACATCCAGCTCGCCAGAAACAAACAGCACCAGAGGAGCGGCAGAGATATGAGCCAAACGGGGTGGATAGCTTGGCTCACCGTAGGCTACTAAGTGGTGAGAAGGCTGACTCAGCCAAGTTAAACTGGCCTCAATATAGCGAGGATCTACTTGATAAAACTGCTGGCATTGCTGAGCATCCAATCCGTAAGCAGCCAATCTGCCGGGGTGGACATCACCACGGGCAAGTAACCGTCTGACCAATGCACTGCTTTTCGCTACCCCAAATCCCTTAACCTTGCTCATCCTGAGCCATAATTCAGCCGCTAACATATTGCCTCCCTGGCTTGCTTTCTATGCTGACACCGATTTGTTCAATTGGTAGACGATGCTGTCAATCAGAGCCGGAAATGTCTAGAATAGAGATTGAATATCATTCACTACTCGGACGCAGATCTAGATATTTATGTCAGTATTACAAGTATTACATTACCCAGATGAGCGGCTGCGCAAAATTGCTGCGCCGGTAAAAGAAGTCAATGGTGAAATCCAGCGTATTGTGGACGACATGTTCGAGACCATGTACGCAGAGGAAGGCATTGGCCTTGCCGCAACCCAAGTGGATGTTCATAAACAAATTATCGTGATTGATGTTTCGGAAAATCGTGACCAACGCCTGGTGTTGATTAACCCAGAGCTGTTGGAGAAAAGCGGTGAAACCGGCATTGAAGAAGGTTGCTTATCAATTCCTGAGCAACGGGCATTAGTCCCTCGCGCTGAAAAAGTAAAAATCAGAGCGCTGGACCGTGATGGTAAACCGTTCGAACTGGAAGCGGATGATTTATTAGCAATCTGTATTCAGCACGAAATGGACCATTTGGTTGGCAAACTGTTTGTGGACTATTTATCGCCGCTGAAACGTCAGCGTATCCGCCAAAAGTTGGAGAAAATGGCCAAGTTAAATGCCCGAGCCGACTAACCCCATCTAATGCAGGAAACCAACGTGTCTGACTCTTTGCGGATTATTTTTGCAGGAACTCCTGATTTTGCAGCGCGCCATCTTGGCGCGTTGTTGTCTTCCCAACATCAGATTGTTGGTGTTTTCACTCAACCGGACCGCCCCGCTGGCCGAGGTAATAAACTGACCCCGAGCCCAGTGAAGGTATTGGCAGAACAACAAAGTATTCCCGTTTTTCAGCCGAAATCGCTACGGCCCGAGGAGAACCAACATCTCGTGGCTGATCTGAATGCTGATATTATGGTCGTGGTTGCCTATGGTCTGATTTTGCCTGCATCTGTCTTGGCAATGCCGCGATTAGGCTGTATTAACGTCCATGGTTCCCTATTACCACGCTGGCGTGGTGCTGCGCCTATCCAACGTTCAGTATGGGCCGGTGATGCAAAAACTGGGGTAACAATCATGCAAATGGATGTTGGACTAGACACCGGGGATATGCTGCATAAAATTGAATGTGATATTCAGCCGGATGATACCAGTGCGACAATGTACGATAAGCTGGCGCAATTAGGGCCTCAGGGCTTATTGATAACATTGCAGCAATTAGCGCAAGGCAGTGCACAGCCGGAAGTACAAAATGAGGCACAAGCCACTTATGCAGAAAAGCTAAGTAAAGAGGAGGCCAAATTAGATTGGTCACTTTCTGCGGCTCAGTTAGAACGCTGTATTCGTGCTTTTAATCCTTGGCCAGTTAGCTATTTTGTCGTTGATGAACAGCTCATCAAGGTCTGGCAGGCACAGGTACTTCCTAAAGTAGATAATACCAAGCCCGGAACCATCATTCATGCAGATAAACATGGGATCCAAGTGGCTACCGCAGATGGCGTTTTAAATATCACGCAACTGCAACCAGCCGGCAAGAAAGCCATGTCCGCAGCTGACTTATTAAATTCACGTCGCGAATGGTTTGCGCCCGGTAGTCAACTAGCATAATAACTCAGCAGCTACAGCTATATACCTAATAGATGTCAAGATGCAGGAAGGCCGGTCCAGAGATGGCCAAGTAGCGAGAGCAGCCAACACCCCTGCAACTTGAAAGATGACGGATGTAGGTTTCATCGCCCGATACTTCATCATCGGGCCACTTTCCCTTTATTTGCTGACGTTTGTCGGCTTTTTTGGTTATGAAAAACACATATAATCTCCGCAGCATCGCTGCTAAAGCAATTAGCCAGGTATTGGATCAGGGGCAATCGCTCAGTACCGTTTTGCCTGGGCTACAGAAAAATATTTCAGATAAAGATCGCGCATTGCTACAGGAGTTGTGTTTTGGCACTTTGCGTGTTCTACCACAGCTAGAGTGGTGTATCCAGCAGTTGATGGCGCGCCCAATGACCGGTAAACAGCGTGTTTTTCACTACCTGATTATGATCGGGCTATACCAGTTGGTTTATACCCGGATTCCGCCACATGCTGCTTTAGCCGAAACGGTTGAAGGTGCCACTGCGCTGAAACGTCCGCAACTAAAAGGGTTGATCAACGGTGTACTACGTCAATTCCAACGTCAGCAAGTGGAATTACTGGAGCGCGCTGCAAATAGTGATAGCCGTTACCTGCATCCTAGCTGGTTATTAGCGCGTATTAAGCAAGCCTATCCAGAACAATGGCAGCAGATTGTGGACGCGAATAACCAAAAGCCACCAATGTGGCTGCGGGTAAATCGTCTCCATCATACCCGCGGTGAATATCTCGAGCTGTTAAAGCAAGCGGAGATAGATGCAGAACCTCATGCCTTTTATCCCGATGCAGTACGGCTTATTGCCCCGTGCGCCGTCAATGATCTGCCTGGTTTCGAACAAGGCTGGGTAACAGTGCAAGATGCTTCAGCCCAAGGTTGTGTTGATCTGCTTGATCCGCAAAATGGTGAACAGATCCTTGATTTATGTGCCGCTCCGGGCGGTAAAACAACACACATCCTCGAAGCTGCGCCAAAAGCACATGTATTAGCTGTGGATATTGATGAACAACGGCTCAGCCGGGTTAAGGAAAATTTACAACGTCTGAAATTACATGCTGTGGTGCGAGTCGGCGATGGTCGAACCCCGGATGCATGGTGTGACGATCAGCAATTTGATCGTATTCTGCTAGATGCACCTTGCTCTGCCACCGGTGTGATTCGTCGCCACCCTGATATCAAATGGTTGCGCCGAGACAGTGATATTGCCGACCTGGCAGAATTACAATCTGAGATCATTGAAGCTATCTGGCCTAGACTGAAGAAAGGTGGCGTAATGGTTTATGCTACTTGTTCGATATTACCGCAAGAGAATCAGCAACAGATAGCCGCTTTCCTGCAACGGCATTGTGAAGCAGAATTGGTTGAAACTGGTACTAACGTGACTCCCGGTAAACAAAACTTGCCACACCCTGAGGATGGCGATGGTTTCTTTTATGCGAAGTTAATCAAAAGATAATCGTGGCTTTGGCTATGCCTCAAAACCTAATTTCAGTGTGGAACAGAGAACGCTATGAAAATAATTATTCTTGGGGCGGGGCAAGTTGGCGGAACCCTGGCAGAAAATCTGGTAGGCGAGAACAACGATATCACCGTTGTGGATATTGACTCTGGCCGCCTACGCCAGTTGCAAGATAAATTTGATCTGCGTGTGGTACAAGGGCATGGATCGCATCCGAGAGTCTTGCGGGAAGCGGGGGCTGAAGATGCCGATATGTTGGTTGCAGTGACCAATTCTGATGAAACCAATATGGTTGCCTGCCAAATTGCGTATTCACTATTTAATACACCAAATCGCATCGCACGTATCCGTTCGGCTGAATATATTCGTGAAGCTGATAAGCTTTTTCTGCCAGAAGCGGTACCCATTGACCATTTGATATCACCGGAACAGCTAGTTATCGATAATATCTATAAACTTATCGAATATCCTGGTGCATTACAGGTAGTTAATTTTGCTGAAGGTAAAGTCAGTATTGCGGCGGTAAAAGCCTATTATGGCGGCCCATTGGTGGGGAATGCATTATCCTCTCTGCGTGAACACATGCCTCATATTGATACCAGAGTGGCAGCAATCTTTCGTCAAGATCGACCAATTCGTCCACAGGGCTCCACTATCATTGAAGCAGGTGATGAAGTCTTCTTTGTTGCTGCCTCACAGCATATCCGCGCTGTAATGAGTGAGTTACAACGTCTTGAAAAACCCTATAAGCGCATTATGATTGTTGGCGGTGGTAATGTCGGAGCCGGTTTAGCCCTACGATTAGAAAAAGATTACAGTGTAAAATTAATTGAGCGTAACCCGCAGCGAGCCGCCGAATTAGCCGAGATGTTACACGATACTATTGTATTTTATGGCGATGCGTCAGACCAGGAACTGCTGGCAGAAGAGCATATTGAACAGGTCGATGTCTTTATTGCCATTACCAATGACGATGAAGCCAATATTATGTCCGCGATGCTGGCAAAACGGATGGGCGCAAAAAAGGCAATGGTATTAATCCAACGTAGCGCCTATGTCGATCTGGTTCAAGGAAGCGTTATTGATATTGTCATCTCACCGCAGCAGGCCACTATTTCAGCCCTTTTAGGTCATGTCCGTAAAGCGGATATTGTCAGTGTTTCTTCATTAAGGCGGGGTGTGGCTGAGGCAATCGAAGCAATTGCCCACGGTGATGAAACCACATCAAAAGTTGTTGGCCGAATGGTTGAGGATATAAAGTTACCACCAGGTACTACCATTGGGGCAATTGTACGTGGGGATGAGGTTATCATTGCCAACAGCAACTCCATAATTAAACAGGGTGACCACGTAGTGATGTTTATTACTCACAAAAAATTCGTGCCCGATGTGGAGCGGTTGTTCCAACCAAGCCCATTCTTCCTGTAATTATTAATAATTAACTAGTTCGAACCCATTTATAAATTAAAACTATTTCCGTAGATAGTGGGAAAATTTTCTATAATTATGGTTCTATCGAGTTTTATTTAGCTAAGATTAAGTCATTCATTTTTAAAGGGGGTGTCATTTATGAGTTTTATGAAGGAATTTCGTGAATTTGCCATGCGTGGCAATGTGGTCGATTTGGCAGTCGGGGTAATTATTGGTGCCGCATTTGGCAGAATTGTTTCTTCACTTGTCGCCGACATCATCATGCCGCCACTTGGCTTATTGCTTGGGGGGGTCGATTTCAAGCAATTCCATTTCATATTACGTGCTGCTGAAGGGACTATACCTGCTGTAGTAATGAAATACGGTACATTCATTCAGAGCATTTTCGATTTTGTTATTGTGGCGCTCGCTATATTTTCCGCCGTGAAGCTAATGAATAAAATGCGCCGTGAAAAAGCGGAAGAGCCTACAGCACCGCCAGCACCAACAACAGAAGAAAAGCTGTTAGCCGAGATTCGTGATTTACTGAAAGCGCAGCAATCAAAGTAAGTTCAGTTTTGATAAACGTAAAAGCCATCATATGATGGCTTCTTACTGCTTTCAAATCAGAAGACCAGTGGTAATGAATCTATTGATTGCTTACCACTGGCCTCCCAGTTACTACCTTTTGCGTATTTTTCTTTACGCCGATAACTTCCTTTTCCTTTACTGTTCTGCTCGATACGTTGCCTGAAAAGTGGGTCATGGAGTAATGCCTCTAGCGCATTATCTTTAATTTTCCCCTTGGTATGTCGATATACCGCCATAATAAAACCTCACTGATAAATTTATTGATTAAAAATCCTACGCATAATACTGCTAATGTAAGCTGATTTAAACTACCCACCTAAAATTTAGTCTTTAGCTGATTCTTCAGTCGCCCCTTGTTCCAGTGCTTCCAGAATAGAACAATAAGTCGTTGCATGAGTACTTCCGCAGCAGGCATTACTAAGGCGTTTTAGTGATTCACGCATTCTTTTAAACTCAGTTATCTTACTTTCCACATCATGTAATCGAGAATCCACAATTGCTTTTGATTCCTGACAGGTATGATGTTCAGGATCGACACGAATCGACAGTAATTCGGCGATAGTTTCTAATGTAAACCCGAGCTGCTTCGCATAGCGGATAAAACGTAAACGCTGTAAATCTTGTTCACTATACAGTCGGTAACCGCCTTCTGTCCGTTTGCCATGATCCATCATTCCTTGTTTCTCATAGTAGCGAATAGTATCTGGTGTAACATCTGCCAGTTTAGCGAGTTGCCCAATTTTTAACATTTAGTTACTCCTCTTTTGACAGTTTATCGACCATTTTATGTTGGTACTCCTGATGGAGAAAGTCAGTGCTAAACCCTGCTTGTCTCAATCTCAGTTCTAATAATGCCAAGCGCTTATGTAAATTCTGGTAGTTGTCGTGCTGCTTATCTATCTGTGACAACAATTCGGCGACAGTAAGTGCTTCTTGACGATCCTGTAATTCAACGGGGAGGTACCCTGCATTTCTCAGTAATCTGTAACCTGCTCTCAAATCAAGAGGAACTAGGGAGTCATCATCTAGCTGTAGTGGTTTACCGCTGCCTGACAGATTATCGAGTTCGCCCTTTTGCTGAGCATCAATAATGCGTCGTTCCGCCCATTCATCAATTAATTCCATATCACGACCAGGAGATCAGACTTTATAAAATCGAAGAATAGTTAAGGTTAAAGGATCGGTAGCAAAATAATAAGAGAGGATTGACAATATATGGGAAGGATAAACGCATATCACTGAATTGTAGACGTAAAAAAACCGGGCAAGCCCGGTTTTTTTACGCGTTTACAGATTACTCTGCAGCAACTACTTCTGCTTGCGATGCAGCACGATCAACTAACTCGATGTAAGCCATCGGTGCGTTGTCGCCTGCACGGAAGCCACACTTCAGAATGCGAGTGTAACCACCGGCGCGGCTCGCGAAACGCGGGCCTAGCTCGTTAAACAGTTTTGCCACGATCTCGTTATCACGAGTACGGGCGAATGCCAGACGACGATTAGCTACGCTGTCGGTCTTGGCAAGAGTAATCAGCGGCTCAACAACGCGACGCAGCTCTTTCGCTTTCGGCAGGGTCGTCTTGATTATCTCATGACGAACCAAAGAGCCGGCCATGTTACGGAACATAGCCTGGCGATGGCTGCTGTTACGGTTCAGTTGACGACCACTCTTACGATGGCGCATGACCTTATCCTTCTCAGTAAAACCTTAACCTGTGATCCGGTTACTCGTCAGCAATGCTAGCTGGCGGCCAATTTTCTAGGCGCATGCCTAAAGAAAGACCACGTGAAGCAAGCACGTCTTTAATCTCAGTAAGAGATTTTTTACCCAGGTTCGGCGTTTTCAGCAACTCAACCTCGGTACGCTGTACCAGATCACCGATGTAGTGGATAGCTTCTGCCTTGAGGCAGTTAGCAGAGCGGACAGTCAATTCCAGATCGTCAACAGGGCGCAGCAGGATCGGATCGAACTCTGGCTTCTCTTCTTTAACTTCCGGCTGACGTACATCTCGTAAATCAACGAAAGCTTCAAGCTGTTCAGCCAAGATAGTTGCCGCACGGCGGATCGCCTCTTCAGGATCGATCGTACCATTGGTTTCCATCTCGATAACCAACTTGTCCAGGTCGGTACGCTGTTCTACACGCGCTGCTTCAACATTGTAGGCAATACGCTCTACAGGGCTATAGCATGCGTCTACTAACAGACGACCAATCGGGCGCTCATCTTCTTCCGAATGAATTCGGGCAGAAGCCGGCACATAACCACGACCACGTTGAACTTTGATACGCATACTAATAGATGCGTTCTCATCGGTCAGGTGGCAGATAACGTGCTGCGGCTTGACGATTTCGACATCCCCGTCATGGGTGATATCGGCTGCAGTCACAGGGCCAATGCCAGACTTATTCAGGGTAAGAATAACTTCATCTTTACCCTGAACTCTCACCGCCAGCCCTTTCAGGTTGAGCAGGATCTCCAGGATATCTTCCTGTACGCCTTCTTTGGTGCTGTACTCATGCAGTACACCATCAATCTCAACCTCGGTCACCGCGCAACCCGGCATAGATGAAAGCAGAATACGGCGCAGTGCGTTGCCGAGAGTATGGCCAAAGCCACGCTCTAACGGCTCAAGGGTCACCTTGGCGTGCGTCGAACTGACTTGCTCGATATCTACCAGGCGCGGTTTTAGAAACTCTGTCACAGAACCCTGCATTGTGTCCTCTCTTTGGTACTAAGCTTTACTTGGAGTAAAGCTCGACGATCAGGTGTTCGTTAATGTCCGCAGACAGATCAGTACGTTCAGGAATACGTTTGAACACACCTTCCATCTTGACAGCATCAACTTCCAGCCAAGTCGGCTTTTCACGCTGCTCAGCCAGCTCCAAAGCTGCCTTAACACGAGACTGCTTTTTAGCTTTCTCACGGATGCTGACTACGTCATTCGGAGATACCTGATAAGAAGCGATGTTAACAACGCGACCATTTACCATGATAGCTTTATGACTAACCAGCTGACGTGATTCAGCACGAGTTGCGCCAAAGCCCATACGGTAAACTACGTTATCCAGACGACCTTCCAGCAGTTGCAACAGGTTTGCACCTGTGTTGCCTTTCAGACGTGCTGCTTCTTTATAGTAGTTACGGAATTGACGTTCTAGAACACCATAGATACGGCGAACTTTTTGTTTCTCACGTAACTGCACACCGTAGTCAGACAGACGCGGTTTACGCGCACCGTGCTGGCCAGGTGGTTGTTCAATCTTACACTTGGTGTCAATCGCGCGAACGCCAGACTTAAGGAACAGGTCTGTGCCCTCACGACGGCTCAGCTTGAGCTTAGGACCCAAATATCTTGCCATTTTCTCTCTCCAACAAACCTAAAAGCAGCGTTATACGCGGCGCTTTTTCGGCGGACGACAACCGTTATGAGGGATCGGAGTCACATCAGTAATATTAGTGATGCGGAAACCAGCCGCGTTTAACGCACGGATAGTAGACTCACGGCCCGGACCAGGTCCTTTAACCATAACTTCCAGATTCTTGATACCGTATTCTTTCACTGCGTCAGCGCAGCGCTCTGCTGCAACTTGCGCTGCAAACGGAGTAGACTTACGAGATCCACGGAAACCGGAACCACCTGCTGTTGCCCAACCCAATGCGTTACCTTGACGATCTGTAATAGTAACGATGGTGTTGTTGAAAGAAGCATGGATATGAGCCACACCGTCAGAGACTGTCTTTCTTACACGCTTGCGTGCACGAATAGGTGCCTTTGCCATTATTCAATCACCCCGATTATTTCTTGATCGGTTTACGCGGACCCTTACGGGTACGTGCGTTGGTCTTAGTACGCTGACCGCGAACTGGTAGACCACGACGATGACGCAAACCACGATAAGTCCCAAGGTCCATCAGACGCTTGATGCTCAGGGTCACCTCACGACGCAGATCACCTTCTACAACGTACTTGGCAACTTCGTCACGCAGCTTCTCGATTTGCTCTTCAGACAGCTCACTGATCTTAACATTTTCAGCAATACCCGCAGCAACACAGATAGCCTGTGAACGGGTTTTACCGATGCCGTAGATCGCAGTTAACGCGATTACGGTATGTTTCTGATCAGGAATGTTAATGCCTGCTATACGGGCCACTATGCACTCCTACTATTTTATACAGCAATACCATTCTGAAAAGCCCGTTTTCAGGATACTCAAATAGTATTGCAGTCACATACAAAAGATTGGCTGGCTAATCTAGCCAGCTCAACCCAACTTTGCAAGAAAAATATGCAAGATAAATCAGCCTTGACGCTGTTTATGCTTTGGTTCGGCACTGCAGATTACGCGAACGACACCGTTACGCTTAACAATTTTGCAGTTACGACATAATTTCTTGACGGAAGCACGAACTTTCATTTTTACTCTCCGTAACTTCTCAAACATCCCTGAATTAGCGGTTATAGCCTTTCAGGTTTGCTTTCTTCAATGCAGACTCGTATTGACTAGACATCATCAGAGTTTGCACTTGAGCCATAAAGTCCATGATGACCACCACTACGATAAGTAGGGAGGTACCACCAAAGTAAAATGGTACTTTCATCGCGTCACGCATGAACTCCGGGATCAGGCAGATGAAAGTAATATACATCGCACCAATTAAGGTTAGACGCGTCATTACTTTATCGATGTACTTCGCCGTTTGCTCTCCCGGACGAATTCCTGGCACGAATGCACCGGACTTCTTCAGGTTATCTGCTGTTTCACGCGGGTTAAACACTAACGCCGTGTAGAAGAAACAGAAGAAGATGATTGCAGACGCATAGAGTAACACATAAAGCGGCTGTCCCGGCTGCAAATACATCGAAATAGTCGTCAGCCAGTTCCAACCTGTCCCACCCCCAAACCATGATGCAATCGTGGCAGGGAACAGAATTATGCTGGAAGCGAAGATTGCTGGGATAACCCCGGCCATATTCACTTTCAACGGTAAGTGTGTGCTCTGTGCTGCATAAACACGACGACCTTGTTGACGTTTAGCATAGTTAACGACGATACGACGCTGACCACGTTCAATGAAAACAACGAAGAAGGTTACTGCAAACACTAATACTGCAACCAACAGCAACAGGAGGAAGTGCAGGTCGCCTTGCCGAGCTTGCTCGATGGTATGGGCTATTGCAGGTGGAAGACCAGCAACAATACCAGCAAAGATTATGATTGAAATACCGTTACCGATACCACGCTCAGTAATCTGTTCGCCCAGCCACATCAGGAACATAGTCCCAGTGACCAAGCTAACAACAGCGGTAAAGTAGAAAGCAAAGCCTGGATTGATTACCAGACCTTGCATCCCAGGCATATTCGGCAGACCGGTAGCAATACCGATCGATTGGAATATAGCCAATACCAACGTGCCATAACGGGTGTACTGGCTAATCTTACGACGGCCAGCCTCCCCTTCTTTCTTTATCTCTGCTAACGCTGGATGAACCACCGTTAACAGTTGGATAATAATCGATGCCGAAATATACGGCATGATACCCAAGGCAAAGATAGAAGCACGACTGAGAGCACCACCAGAGAACATGTTAAACATTTCAATGATGGTCCCTCTCTGCTGCTCGAGCAATTTAGCAAGCACAGTGGCATCGATACCAGGAATCGGAATAAAAGAGCCGATACGGAAAACAATAAGCGCACCGATAACAAACAAAAGTCTGCGCTTCAGTTCGCCTAATCCGCCTTTAGCACTTTGAAAATCTAATCCTGGTTGCTTAGCCATCTGCTACTTATTCCTCAATTTTACCGCCAGCAGCTTCGATAGCAGCACGAGCGCCTTTGGTGACACGCAGACCACGAAGAGTTACCGCACGAGTGATTTCGCCTGAAAGCATAACTTTCGCGAACTCAATCTGGGTACCAACAACGTTAGCGGCTTTCAACGTGTTCAGGTCGATTACGTCGCCTTCCACTAAAGCCAGTTCAGACAGACGAACTTCTGCCGTGATCATAGCTTTGCGAGAGGTGAAGCCGAATTTCGGCAAACGACGATATAAAGGCATCTGACCACCTTCAAAACCACGACGTACGCCACCACCAGAACGTGAGTTCTGACCTTTGTGACCACGACCAGCAGTTTTACCCAGGCCAGAACCGATACCACGACCTACACGCTTCGGCGCATGCTTGGCACCTTCAGCCGGAGACAGAGT
Source organism: Yersinia sp. 2542 StPb PI (assembly GCF_048593855.1). NCBI lineage: Bacteria > Pseudomonadati > Pseudomonadota > Gammaproteobacteria > Enterobacterales > Yersiniaceae > Yersinia > Yersinia sp. 2542 StPb PI. The sequence goes on along the minus strand of NZ_JAZGQA010000001.1, from coordinate 83,116 downwards.
ATTTAAACGCATCTGTTACTCCTCAACTTTAACCATGTAGGAAACCAAGTTGACCATACCACGCACAGCGGGAGTATCCTCACGCTCTACAGTATGACCAATACGACGCAGACCTAAACCGATCAGAGTTGCCTTATGTTTCGGCAAACGACCGATACTGCTTTTTGTTTGAGTTACTTTAATAGTCTTTGCCATGGTTATTTCCCTAGAATTTCTTCGACGGACTTACCACGCTTGGCAGCGACCATTTCTGGGGATTTCATATCTTCCAGAGCTGCAATAGTTGCACGAACCACGTTGATCGGGTTAGTAGAACCATAGGCCTTGGCCAATACGTTATGAACCCCTGCAACTTCCAAGACGGCGCGCATTGCACCACCGGCGATGATACCGGTACCTTCAGAAGCTGGTTGCATGAATACACGAGAACCTGTGTGAGCACCTTTAACTGGGTGCTGCAGAGTACCGTTATCCAAAGCAACATTAATCATAGCGCGACGGGCTTTTTCCATCGCTTTCTGGATCGCTGCCGGAACTTCGCGTGCTTTGCCGTAGCCAAAACCAACGCGACCGTTACCATCACCAACTACTGTCAGTGCGGTAAAGCTGAAAATACGGCCACCTTTTACGGTTTTAGATACGCGGTTTACCGCGATCAGCTTTTCCTGCAGTTCGCCAGCTTGTTTTTCGATGTGTGACATCTTACACCTCTACCTTAGAACTGAAGGCCAGCTTCACGGGCAGCATCTGCCAGTGCCTGGACTCGACCATGATATTGGAAACCGGAACGGTCAAAGGATACTTTCGTGATCCCTTTTTCCAATGCGCGCTCTGCAACAGCTTTACCTACAGCTGCGGCGGCATCTTTGTTGCCGGCGTACTTCAATTGCTCATTGATAGCTTTTTCTACAGTAGAAGCTGCTACCAAAATTTCTGAACCGTTTGGTGCAATAACCTGCGCGTAAATATGGCGTGGGGTACGATGTACCACCAGGCGAGTCGCACCCAGTTCTTTGAGCTTGCGGCGTGCGCGGGTCGCACGACGGATACGAGCTGCTTTCTTATCCATAGTGTTACCTTACTTCTTCTTAGCCTCTTTGGTACGCACGACTTCGTCGGCGTAACGGACACCCTTGCCTTTATAAGGCTCAGGACGACGGTAGGCACGTAAATCTGCTGCAACCTGACCAATCACCTGCTTATCAGCGCCTTTCAGCACGATTTCAGTTTGGGTCGGGCATTCTGCAGTGATGCCAGCCGGCAATTCATGGTCAACTGGATGAGAGAAGCCTAAAGCTAAATTCACCACGTTGCCTTTAACTGCGGCACGGTAACCTACACCTACCAATTGAAGCTTCTTAGTGAAGCCTTCGGTAACACCAACGACCATTGCGTTAAGCAGTGCACGAGTGGTACCCGCTTGGGCCCAACCGTCTACAGCGCCTTCGCGTGGAGCGAAAGTCAGTGTATTTTCTTCTTGCTTAACTTCAACAGCGCTATGGACGGTACGAGTCAGCTCGCCGTTCTTACCCTTTATCGAAATAACCTGACCGTTGAGTTTTACCTCTACGCCGGCAGGAATGACGACGGGTGCTTTTGCAACACGAGACATTCTTTCCTCCCGAATTAAGCTACGTAGCAGATAATCTCGCCACCAAGACCAGCTTGGCGAGCTGCACGATCGGTCATAACACCTTTAGAGGTAGAAATAACAGCGATACCCAAACCGGCCATAACTTTTGGCAGCTCATCTTTTTTCTTATAGATGCGCAGACCTGGACGGCTGATACGTTGAATGCTTTCTACCACTGCCTTACCCTGGAAATACTTAAGAGCTAATTCCAGAACAGGCTTGGTGTCGCCTTCGATTTTAAAATCTTCAATAAAACCTTCTTCCTTCAGAACGTTGGCAATTGCCACTTTCAGCTTGGAGGAAGGCATGGTGACCGCGACTTTGTTTGCGGATTGACCGTTACGGATACGGGTCAGCATATCCGCGATCGGATCTTGCATGCTCATCTGTCTTTACTCCCGTGATTCAATTGGTGACAATTACCAGCTAGCCTTCTTAAGGCCCGGGATTTCACCGCGCATTGCGGTTTCACGGACTTTAATACGGCTCAACCCGAACTTCCGCAGGAAACCATGCGGACGACCAGTTTGGTTGCAGCGGTTACGCTGACGGGACGGGCTGGAATCACGCGGCAGAGACTGCAGCTTCAGAACAGCATTCCAACGGTCTTCGTCGGATGAGTTCACACCAGAGATAATAGCTTTTAATTCCTCGCGTTGAGCGCGGTATTTGTTAGCTAGTTTCACGCGAACAACTTCGCGTGCTTTCATTGATTGCTTAGCCATCAGTAACCCTACCTTACTTGCGGAATGGGAATTTAAAAGCAGCCAACAATGCACGGCCTTCATCATCGGATTTCGCAGTAGTGGTAATGGTAATATCCAAACCACGTACACGATCGACTTTATCGTAGTCGATTTCCGGGAAGATGATCTGCTCGCGCACACCCATGCTGTAGTTACCACGACCATCGAATGACTTAGCGGACAAGCCACGGAAGTCACGGATACGAGGTACAGCAATGGTAATCAGACGCTCAAAGAATTCCCACATGCGTTCGCCACGCAGGGTTACTTTACAGCCGATCGGATAGCCCTGACGGATTTTGAAGCCTGCAACAGATTTGCGTGCTTTGGTGATAAACGGCTTTTGACCGGAGATTGCTGCCAAGTCAGCTGCTGCATTGTCCAGCAGTTTCTTGTCAGCGATCGCTTCACCAACACCCATGTTCAGGGTGATCTTCTCGACCCGAGGGACTTGCATGACAGAGTTGTAGCCAAACTGAGACATCAGTTGTTTGACCACCTCGTCTTTGTAGTAATCATGCAGTTTCGCCATCGTATTACTCCAAATTACTTGATAGTTTCGCTATTAGATTTAAAGAAACGGACTTTTTTGCCGTCTTCGAATCTAAAGCCTACACGGTCAGCCTTACCGGTTGTCGTGTTGAACAGCGCAAGGTTGGAAACTTGAATTGCAGCTTCTTTTTCAACAATGCCACCTGGTTGGTTCAGGGCCGGAACCGGCTTCTGATGTTTTTTAACCAGGTTGATACCTTCAACAATGACCTTACCAGCAGACAGGACATTCTTTACTTTACCGCGCTTACCTTTGTCTTTCCCGGTTAGCACGATAACTTCGTCATCACGACGGATTTTCGCTGCCATGGTTCGCTCCTTAGAGTACTTCTGGTGCCAGAGAGATAATTTTCATGAACTTCTCATTACGCAGTTCACGAGTTACCGGCCCAAAAATACGCGTGCCGATTGGCTGCTCGCTGTTATTATTTAAAATAACACAAGCGTTACCATCGAAGCGAATGACAGAACCGTCCGGGCGACGTACACCCTTCTTGGTGCGCACCACTACCGCCTTCAGAACATCGCCTTTCTTCACCTTGCCACGAGGAATTGCTTCCTTGATGGTGATCTTGATGATGTCGCCGATGCCTGCGTAGCGACGGTGCGAGCCACCTAGAACCTTGATACACATTACGCGACGTGCACCGGAGTTGTCGGCCACGTTCAGCATAGTCTGTTCTTGGATCATGTTAGTGCTCCGCTAATGTCAACTACTACTTTAGGACCCAGAATAGGTCGTTTAAAAGCCCCATTAATGAGGGCGCAGCATTATAACACCGCTTCCAAATTATGGGTAGAAAAAATAAACGGCCCACTTTCTGAGCCGTTTATTATGTTCGAGTTGGCTACTCTATTACAGAATCGCTTTCTCTACAACGCGAACAAGCGTCCAAGACTTAGTCTTTGACAGTGGACGGCATTCGCGGATTTCTACCACGTCACCGATTCCACATTCATTGTTCTCGTCATGTACATGCAATTTCGTCGTACGACGGATGAATTTCCCGTAAATAGGGTGTTTCACCACACGTTCGATAGCAACAACCATGGATTTCTCCATTTTGTCACTAACTACGCGACCTTGCAGAGTACGGATTTGCTCAGTCATTACGCACCCGCCTTCTCAGTCAGTAAAGTCTTAACACGTGCGATATTACGGCGCACTTGTTTCGACAGGTGAGTTTGTTGCAGCTGGCCACTAGCCGCCTGCATGCGCAAATTGAATTGCTCACGCAGCAGGTTGAGCAGCTCAGTGTTCAGCTCTTCAACGCTTTTTTCACGCAGCTCTTGTGCTTTCATCACATCACCGTCTTAGTTACAAAGGTGGTTCCTACAGGCAGTTTCGCTGCTGCGAGCTTAAATGCTTCGCGAGCAGTTTCTTCCGGTACACCAGCCATTTCAAACAACATTTTTCCTGGCTGGATCAGGGCAACCCAATACTCTACGTTACCCTTACCTTTACCCATACGCACTTCGAGCGGCTTCTCGGTGATCGGCTTGTCCGGGAAAACACGGATCCAGACCTTACCTTGACGCTTAATTGCACGTGTCATCGCACGACGGGCTGCTTCGATTTGACGAGCCGTCAGGCGGCAACGGCCACAAGCTTTCAGGCCGAACTCACCGAAGCTAACATCCGTACCTTGCGCAAGGCCACGGTTACGGCCTTTGTGCATCTTACGGAATTTTGTACGCTTTGGTTGTAACATCAGCGATTCTCCTTACTTGCGGCCTTTACGCTGCTGCTTTTTAGGTTGAGCAGCCGGTTCCGGTTGTTCAACAGCAGCCATACCACCCAAGATCTCACCTTTGAAGATCCATACCTTAACGCCGATTACACCATAAGTGGTGTGCGCTTCAGATGTGTTGTAATCGATATCCGCACGCAGTGTATGCAACGGAACACGACCTTCACGGTACCATTCGGTACGCGCGATTTCAGCACCGCCAAGGCGGCCGCTTACTTCAACTTTGATACCTTTAGCGCCAAGACGCATTGCGTTCTGTACAGCACGCTTCATAGCACGACGGAACATAACGCGACGTTCCAGCTGTGAAGTGATGCTGTCAGCAACCAATTTTGCGTCCAGTTCCGGTTTACGGACTTCGGCGATGTTAATCTGTGCAGGAACGCCAGCGATATCCGCTACGACCTTACGCAGTTTTTCGACATCTTCACCTTTCTTGCCGATAACGATGCCAGGACGAGCGGTGTGAATAGTCACACGGATGCTCTTCGCTGGACGCTCGATAACGATGCGAGAAACGGAAGCTTTCGCTAACTCCTTAGTCAGGAATTGGCGAACTTTAAAGTCGCTGTCCAGGTTGTCAGCGAATTCTTTGGTATTTGCGTACCAGGTAGAGTTCCAAGCTTTGACAATACCTAGTCGAATACCATTAGGATGTACTTTCTGACCCATTGCTAGTCTCCAGAGTCTCAGCGATCGGACACAACCACAGTAATGTGGCTGGTGCGCTTCAGGATGCGATCTGCACGACCTTTTGCACGCGGCATAATGCGCTTCATGCTAGGGCCTTCGTCTACGAAGATCTTCGTGACTTTCAGATCATCGATGTCAGCGCCATCGTTGTGTTCTGCGTTAGCAATGGCAGACTCTAGTACCTTCTTAACCAAACCAGCAGCTTTCTTGTTGGTATAGGCCAGAGTTTCCAGAGCTTGCGACACTTTCTTACCGCGAATCAGGTCCGCTACCAAGCGAACCTTCTGAGCAGAAGAACGAGCGTGGCGATGTTTAGCGATAGTTTCCATCTCTTCCTCCTACCTTAGCGCTTTTTAGCCTTTTTATCGGCCGCATGGCCGCGATAAGTACGGGTCGGCGCGAATTCACCCAGTTTGTGACCGACCATTTCATCGGCTACAAAAACGGGAACGTGCTGACGACCATTATGGACAGCGATGGTCAAACCGATCATATTTGGAAAGACCGTTGAACGACGGGACCAAGTCCGAATTGGCTTCTTGTCTCCGCTTTCCACCGCTTTCTCTACCTTCTTCAGCAAGTGCAGGTCAATGAAGGGACCTTTCTTGAGAGAACGTGGCATGGCTTATCCTCTAATTATTTTTTACTACGGCGACGTACGATGAACTTATCAGTACGCTTGTTGCTACGGGTCTTCTTACCTTTGGTTTGAACGCCCCACGGAGTTACCGGGTGCTTACCAAAGTTACGACCTTCACCACCACCGTGTGGGTGATCTACCGGGTTCATCGCCGTACCGCGAACGGTAGGACGAATACCACGCCAACGACTAGCACCTGCTTTACCCAGCACACGCAGCATGTGTTCAGCGTTACCGACTTCACCTAAGGTGGCGCGGCAATCAGCTTGAACCTTGCGCATTTCGCCGGAGCGCAGACGCAGAGTAACGTAGGAACCGTCACGAGCAACGATCTGAACGTATGCACCAGCAGAACGAGCCAATTGGCCGCCTTTACCTGGTTTCATTTCTACGTTATGAACCGTTGAACCAACTGGGATGTTACGCATAGGCAGGGTGTTACCTGCTTTAATTGCCGCATCAACGCCAGATTGAATCTGGTCACCAGCTTTCAGGCCTTTTGGCGCCAGGATATAACGGCGTTCGCCGTCTTTGTACAGAACCAGCGCGATATTCGCGGAACGGTTCGGATCGTACTCCAGACGCTCAACCACTGCAGGGATACCATCTTTGTTGCGTTTGAAGTCAACCAGACGATAATGTTGCTTGTGGCCACCACCGATATGACGGGTAGTGATACGGCCATTGTTGTTACGGCCACCGCTTTTGCTTAATTTCTCAAGCAACGGGGCATAAGGCTTACCCTTATGCAACTCCTGGTTAACCACCTTAACAACGTGGCGACGACCCGGAGATGTAGGTTTACATTTAACAATTGCCATTGTTTTACTCCTCCGACTTACTCTGCGCCGCCGATGAAGTCCAGATTCTGGCCTTCTTTCAGGGTGACGTAAGCTTTTTTCCAGTCGCTACGACGACCAACACGCTGACCGTGACGCTTACTCTTGCCTTTAACCAGCAAGGTGTTAACGTCTTCGACTTCGACTTCAAACAGTTTCTGCACTGCAGCTTTAATTTCTGCTTTGGTCGCGTCTTTGGCAACTTTGAGAACGATGGTGTTATTCTTTTCCATCGCAGCGGACGCTTTTTCAGATACATGCGGCGCGCGCAGTACTTTCAGCAGACGTTCTTCACGAATCATGCCAGCATCTCCTCAACTTGCTTCACAGCATCAGCAGTCATAACCACTTTATCGAAGGCGATCAGGCTAACTGGGTCGATACCGGCTACATCGCGAACGTCAACCTTGTACAGGTTGCGAGCTGCCAAGAACAAGTTCTCGTCCAGTTCACCCGTTACGATCAGCACATCTTCCAGAGCCATATCTTTCAGTTTCTGCGCCAGCAACTTAGTTTTAGGTGCTTCAACAGAGAACTTTTCGACAATGATCAGACGATCTTGACGTACCAATTCGGACAGAATGCTTTTCAGCGCGCCGCGGTACATCTTTTTATTTACTTTCTGACTGTGATCCTGAGGCTTCGCAGCAAAGGTCACACCACCTGAACGCCAGATTGGGCTCTTTACAGAACCTGCACGCGCACGGCCGGTGCCTTTCTGGCGCCACGGTTTCTTACCGGAACCTGTTACTTCAGCACGGGTCTTCTGAGCACGAGTACCTTGACGGGCACCTGCTGCGTAAGCAACAACAACCTGATGTACAAGCGCTTCATTGAAATCACGCCCGAAGGTAGTTTCGGAAACAGTCAGCGCGCCTTGCGCGTCTTTCATTACCAATTCCATTCCTATCTCCTCGACGTTACGCCTTGACAGCCGGTTTTACGATCAGGTTGCCACCGGTTGCTCCCGGTACAGCGCCCTTGACCAGCAGTAGGTTGCGCTCAGCGTCAACACGTACTACATCCAGGCTTTGAACAGTTACACGTTCATCACCCATATGGCCTGCCATTTTCTTGCCTTTAAACACTTTGCCCGGAGTCTGGTTCTGACCGATAGAACCCGGAACGCGGTGAGACAAGGAGTTACCATGGGTAGCATCTTGGGTACGGAAGTTCCAGCGCTTAACAGTACCGGCAAAACCTTTACCTTTAGACGTACCTGTAACGTCGACTTTCTTAACGTCTGCAAAGATTTCGACGCTAATTTCTTGGCCAGCAGTGAATTCTTGACCTTCTGGAAGGCGGAATTCCCACAGACCACGGCCAGCTTCTACGCCAGCTTTAGCGAAATGACCCGCTTCTGGTTTAGTAACGCGGTTAGCTTTTTTAGCACCGGTAGTTACTTGCACAGCACGGTATCCGTCGTTCTCCAGGCTTTTGACCTGAGTTACGCGGTTCGCTTCAATTTCGATAACAGTTACTGGGATTGAAACGCCATCTTCAGTGAAGATACGCGTCATACCCACTTTCTTACCGACTAAACCAATCATTGTTTCAACCTCTCAATCGCTCAATGACCTGATTAACCCAGGCTGATCTGCACGTCTACACCAGCAGCCAGATCCAGACGCATCAGAGCATCAACGGTTTTCTCGGTTGGCTCAACGATGTCAACCAGACGCTTGTGAGTGCGAATCTCGTACTGATCGCGCGCATCTTTATTGACGTGCGGAGAGATCAGAACGGTAAAGCGCTCTTTGCGAGTTGGCAGCGGGATCGGACCGCGAACCTGCGCACCAGTGCGCTTGGCAGTCTCGACGATTTCCGCAGTTGATTGATCGATCAAACGATGATCAAACGCTTTCAGGCGGATACGGATTCTTTGGTTCTGCATGAGACCAGAGCTCCAATTATTTATAAACGTAAATGATTACTCCTCGCACCCATTTCGATTGATGGGGGAGTGTAATCGTTCAACATATAACCCCCATATCGGGAGTATTGTTCAGTAACAGCACTAGGCTATGACTGACAGATTAGTTTCAATCTGGCCTACCAAGATTAGGTAGGCCCGCGCATTATACGTAAATACCAGCAGGAAGCAAGCCAGTGTTGGAAATCTATGCAAAAACTTGCCAGATAATTTAATTAAGGGGATATAAGGTTAATTTGTGCGGCAGGAATGAAAAAAAGAGTGAGTCCAAGAAGGATTCTCACTCTTTTTGACTGCGTAATCTTATGGTTAATAAACAAGCTATCTTGCAAGTATTTAGTCTTTCGCCAACTGTGCCTGAGAGTAGTTTTGTATACCTAAACGCTCAATCAGACTCAGTTCTGTTTCGAGCCAGTCAATATGGCCCTCTTCATCAGCAAGAATTTCTTTCAATAAATCGCGACTAACATAGTCATGGATAGAATCAGCATAAGCAATACCTTCACGCAGATCCTTCGCCCCGGCGAGCTCGAGAGCTAAATCTGATTTCAGTATTTCCTCAACATCCTCGCCAATATTCAGCTTACCCAAGTCCTGTAAGTTAGGAATACCTTCGAGGAATAAAATACGTTCGATGTATTTATCGGCATGCTTCATTTCGTCTATGGATTCGTGATACTCCTTATCATTAAGGCGCATCAGCCCCCAGTTTTTAAACATTCGGGCATGGAGAAAATATTGATTGATGGCAACTAGCTCGTTGCCGAGTAGTGTATTGAGATGTGCAATTATCTTTTTATCGCCTTTCATAAGTATACCCTCCGCTTCCAGTACACAAAGTGTAGTACCAGATGGCAAAGTGTGGGGAATACTTCTCCCTGCTAACTATTAGGCAACATCATTCATTTCTGGAATATTCGCGCGTTCCTCGATCAGTATCTCTCTGGCCTGTCGGATGCACTTACCGCAGTCTGTACCAATGGGTACCAATTGACGCAGTTGTTTAATGGTATGTGGATGGTGCTGACGTACAGCTTTGCGGATAACTTTGTCAGATACCGCATTACACAGACAAACATACATAGAGAGACTCACTTCTTAACCAATCTCTCAAGTGTAAATAAGAATGCGTGTTATTTCAATTAAGATTATTCACTTTATCAATAAAAAAGGGTGCCGAAGCACCCTTGGTTACTTGATCAATAAAATAATTAATCAGTAAAGCAATTAAGCGATAACTTTAGCAACAACACCAGCGCCTACAGTACGGCCGCCTTCACGGATTGCGAAACGCAGACCGTCGTCCATTGCAATTGGGTGAATCAAGGTAACAACCATGTTCACGTTATCACCAGGCATTACCATTTCAACGCCTTCTGGCAGTTCGATGGTACCGGTTACGTCAGTTGTACGGAAGTAGAACTGAGGACGGTAGCCTTTGAAGAACGGAGTATGACGGCCGCCTTCGTCTTTGCTCAGAATATAAACTTCTGAATCAAAGGTAGTGTGTGGTTTGATAGAACCTGGTTTAGCCAGAACCTGACCACGTTCGATATCTTCACGTTTGATACCACGCAGAAGAACACCAACGTTCTCACCAGCACGGCCTTCGTCCAGCAGTTTGCGGAACATTTCAACGCCAGTACAAGTAGATTTAACAGTATCTTTGATACCAACGATCTCTACTTCTTCACCAACTTTAACGATACCGCGCTCTACACGACCAGTTACAACAGTACCACGGCCTGAGATAGAGAATACGTCTTCGATTGGCAGCAAGAATGGCTTATCGATAGCACGTTCTGGCAGTGGAATATAAGTATCCAATGCTTCAGCCAGTTCGATAATTTTTGCTTCCCACTCAGGAACGCCTTCCAGTGCTTTCAGAGCTGAGCCCTTGATTACTGGAATGTCGTCGCCTGGGAAATCGTAAGCAGAAAGAAGTTCACGAACTTCCATTTCTACCAATTCCAGCAGCTCTTCGTCGTCAACCATGTCACATTTGTTCATGAATACGATCATGTATGGAACGCCAACCTGGCGACCCAACAGGATGTGTTCACGAGTCTGTGGCATAGGACCGTCAGTTGCAGCAACAACCAAGATCGCGCCGTCCATCTGAGCAGCACCGGTGATCATGTTTTTAACGTAGTCGGCGTGTCCTGGGCAGTCAACGTGCGCATAGTGACGAGTCGGGGTGTCATATTCAACGTGAGAAGTGTTGATGGTGATACCACGAGCTTTTTCTTCTGGTGCGTTATCGATCTGATCGAAAGCACGAGCGCTACCGCCGTAGGTTTTAGCCAGTACGGTAGTGATTGCTGCAGTCAGGGTAGTTTTACCATGGTCAACGTGGCCGATAGTACCGACGTTTACATGGGGTTTGTTACGTTCAAATTTTTCTTTAGACACGACTATATTCCTTACTCTGGTGCTCTACCACTTATGAGAGAGCACTGGATCATTGTTTTAAACCCGAAAGCTTATTTGCCACGGGCTTCGATAACGGCTTGAGCGACGTTACTCGGCGCTTCAGCATACTTCAGGAACTCCATAGAGTATGAAGCACGGCCCTGGGTCTGAGAGCGCAGGTCAGTAGCATAACCGAACATTTCAGACAACGGAACCTGGGCACGAATAGTCTTACCAGTTAACGTATCTTCCATACCTTCGATCATGCCACGACGACGACTCAGGTCACCCATTACGTCACCCGCATAATCTTCAGGGGTTTCGATTTCAACCTTCATTATTGGCTCAAGCAGAACTGGTTTAGCTCGTTTGAAACCTTCTTTAAAGGCGATAGAACCGGCTAATTTAAACGCCAATTCTGAGGAGTCAACATCATGGTAAGAACCGTAGTGCAGACGCACTTTAACGTCCACAACCGGATAACCAGCCAGAGGACCGGATTTCAGTTGTTCCTGGATACCTTTATCAACAGCAGGGATGAACTCTTTAGGAATAGAACCACCAACGATTTCGTTGACGAATTCATACCCAGCGCCACCCGGTGGTAACGGAGACATATCGATAACAACATGACCGTACTGACCACGACCGCCTGACTGCTTAGCGTGCTTACCTTCCACGTCCTTGACGGTATCGCGGATAGTTTCACGGTAAGCAACCTGAGGTTTACCGATGTTTGCTTCCACGCTAAATTCGCGGCGCATACGGTCAACCAGGATATCCAAGTGCAGCTCACCCATACCAGCGATGATAGTCTGACCTGATTCTTCGTCAGTCCACACACGGAATGATGGATCTTCTTTTGCCAGACGCCCCAGAGCCATACCCATTTTTTCCTGGTCGGCTTTGGTTTTTGGTTCAACGGCAACAGAGATAACCGGCTCAGGGAACTCCATACGTTCCAGAATGATCACATGCTTTGGATCACATAAGGTGTCACCCGTCGTCACGTCTTTCAGGCCGATCGCTGCTGCGATGTCACCTGCGCGAACTTCTTTGATCTCTTCACGTTTGTTGGCGTGCATCTGTACGATACGACCCAAACGCTCTTCACGCGAACGTACTGAGTTCAGCACAGTGTCACCGGAGTTAACAATGCCAGAGTACACACGGAAGAATGTCAGGTTACCCACAAACGGGTCGGTAGCAATTTTGAATGCCAATGCAGAGAACGGCTCTTTGTCGTCTGAATGACGAACAGCCGGAGTATCTTTACCATCGTCCAAAATACCGTTGATTGCTTCAACGTCAGTTGGCGCTGGCAGATAATCGATAACTGCATCCAGCATTGCCTGTACGCCTTTGTTTTTAAACGCAGAGCCACAGGTAACCAAGATAATTTCGTTGCGCAGAACACGTTGACGCAGAGCTTTCTTGATTTCTTCTTCGGTCAGCTCTTCGCCGCCCAAATACTTGTCCATCAGCTCTTCAGACGCTTCTGCAGCCGATTCAACCAGATTCTGGTGCCATTCAGCAGCCAGCTCAGCCATATCAGCAGGGATCTCTTCGTATTCGAAGGTCACACCCAGATCGGCTTCATTCCAGTTGATCGCTTTCATTTTCACTAGATCGATAACACCAGTGAATTTCTCTTCCGCGCCGATTGCCAGTTGCAATGGAACTGGATTCGCGCCCAGACGAGCTTTAAGCTGGCCAACAACTTTCAGGAAGTTAGCACCCATGCGGTCCATTTTGTTAACGAACGCAATGCGTGGGACTTTATATTTGTTCGCCTGACGCCATACGGTCTCAGACTGTGGCTGAACACCACCAACTGCACAGTAAACCATTACCGCACCGTCAAGAACACGCATAGAACGTTCAACTTCAATGGTGAAGTCAACGTGCCCTGGGGTGTCAATGATATTGATGTGATGTGGTTCATACTGTTTAGCCATACCAGACCAGAAGCAGGTAGTAGCCGCAGAAGTAATGGTAATACCACGTTCCTGCTCTTGTTCCATCCAGTCCATAGTGGCTGCGCCGTTATGAACTTCACCGATCTTATGGTTTACACCGGTGTAAAACAGGATACGTTCGGTAGTGGTTGTCTTACCGGCGTCGATGTGAGCGCTGATACCGATATTACGATAGCGCTCAATGGGTGTTTTACGAGCCATTTGATTCCTCTATTGCCTTAGGCGTTCATTCGATTAACCATGCGGGTTAACTATTAAAGCGCCCGCATGGTTAGCATAGCTACTGCGTGGTAATTACCAGCGGTAGTGCGCGAACGCCTTGTTAGCTTCGGCCATACGGTGAACGTCTTCACGTTTCTTAACAGCAGAACCTTTGTTCTCTGCTGCGTCAGACAGTTCATTCGCCAAGCGCAAAGCCATGGATTTATCACCGCGTTTACGAGCAGCATCAACGATCCAACGCATTGCCAAGGCATTACGACGAACCGGACGAACTTCAACTGGTACCTGATAAGTAGAACCACCAACGCGGCGAGACTTAACTTCGACAGTCGGGCGCACGTTATCCAGAGCTACTTCGAAAGCTTCCAGAAAATCTTTACCAGAACGCTGAGCCAGGGTTTCCAGCGCGGTATAGACGATTGCTTCTGCAGTAGATTTTTTACCATCTACCATCAGGATATTTACAAATTTAGCCAGCAATTCAGATCCGAACTTAGGATCTGGCAAAATTTTACGCTGACCAATTACACGACGACGTGGCATGGAAATACTCCGTTGTTAATTCAGGGTTGTCCAAAACTCTAAGAGTTTATTTTGACATTAATGTGAAAATGTTTGGCCTTACTTAACGGAGAACCATTAAGCCTTTGGCTTCTTCACGCCGTACTTAGAACGTGATTGCTTACGGTCTTTAACACCTGAGCAGTCAAGCGCGCCGCGGACGGTGTGGTAACGCACACCTGGCAAGTCTTTTACACGACCGCCACGGATCAGGATCACGGAGTGTTCCTGTAGGTTATGACCTTCACCGCCGATGTAGGAGGTGACTTCAAAACCGTTAGTTAAACGCACACGGCAAACTTTACGCAGTGCGGAGTTAGGTTTTTTCGGGGTGGTGGTATATACGCGGGTACATACACCACGTTTCTGCGGGCATGCTTCCAGCGCAGGAACGTTGCTTTTAGCAACCTTCATGCTGCGTGGCTTGCGAACCAGCTGGTTAATCGTTGCCATTATTAAAAAAGCTCCTGGTTTTTTGCTTCGTAAACACGTGATAAATCCCCCTCGTTTGCACGACTGGCAGAGAACGAGGACGCAGAATTTTATGGCTGACTATCTAAGGTGTCAAGAAATATACAGCATTGACTGCATTACCATGCCAGTTGTTGCTGATGTTTTAGGGTCAAATCCACGAAGTGAGTATAGCCGATTAGCGTAGCGCTGTCTGAAATTTGACCAGACAAACCACGTGCAATAACGTCATCTTCTAACACAAATAGAGAAGCGGGGTTATTTAACAATAGCTTAAGACTTTCACTGTTTTTCAAAACAGTCATAACGCCATCTTGTAGAAAGAGAATCTCATCTTCGGATGTGACTAATCTCAGCAAAGCAGATAAATCGCAACGATAAGGAGAATGACTGACGGTATACAGCATTATAGCGACCCAAATCCCATTAAAAAGTCAGCACAACATCATAAGTTGCCAATTGGCGACGTAAATTTACCGGAGATAATACCTCGACAGCAAGGATCCAGTTCGTCACACCACTCAACCCGCGTTGCTCTAATGAGGCTTCGCAGATATAACAATTCTCAACATCGTACAGGGGTAAGACACCGAAAGTGGCAATATAGTTTCTGGCGAGAATTATTTCCGGTTGTTGCTGAGGTAATAGCTGCAAAACACCATCTGACAGAAAGAATACACCTAAATCTTCGCTTAATGCCGATGTAGCCAGTAAGGCATCCAACCCTTCCCGCCCTGCCGAATTGCCATGCGGACCTTGGGTGAAAACAAAAGCGACACGTTTCATTGCCATTAAAATTGCACCATGCGATCACAGGTCAATGCAGCTTCGGCTAACGCACCCAGGCCGGTTAAGGTAAAACCCGGTTGCAGATTCGCTGCCGCAAGATTGAGTTGTTCGGCTTCCTGTTGGTCGGTTACACCACGGCGTAATGCCGCCGCCACACACACATGCAACATAACAGCATGTTCAGCCGCCAATTGTTGCCACGCCCTTACCAAGTCAAATTCATCACTGGCTGGGGCAGTTAATTGGTTAGCGTTCAAAACGCCTTCGCGATAGAAGAAAACACTCACCAAACTGTGACCTGAATTTATCAGCGCTTGTGCGAATTGATAAGCACTACTGGCCTGCTGCGTACCATAAGCAGGCCCAGTGACCATAAGACAATATCTTTTCACGCCAGACATTAACGGTCGTGCCCTACAAGGTCGCCACTTTTGAATTGGCGAATGTAAAGATAGACGGTGTGTTTAGAGATATTAAGCCGTTCTGCAACCTGATTGATGGCATCTTTGATATCAAAAATACCCTTTTCATAAAGATTAAGTACCACTTGGCGGTTCTTCGCATTGTTAGAAACATTACGGTCCGCATTGACTTCTTCGATGGTAAATTCAAGTGTTTGCGCCACCAAATCATCAACAGATGAGGCAAAGTTGACCGAGGAAGCAACTTCCTGCGTTTCCGGCGGCATAAACGTTTGGATGATTTGTGAGAAAGGCACATCCAGATTCATGTTGATGCACAGCAAGCCAATAACACGCTGGTCACGGTTACGGATAGCGATAGTGACTGATTTCATCAGTACACCACTTTTGGCTCGGGTGAAATAAGCTCTTGAAACACTGCTGTCAGCACCGGCCATATCGTGCAACATCCGTAGAGCCAAGTCGGTTATCGGTGAACCAATTTGCCTTCCAGTGTGTTCTCCATTCGCAATTCTTACCGCAGAGCTTTTCAGATCTTCCAGTGAGTGCAGAACAATTTCACAGTGGCCGCCAATAAGCATAGCTAAGCCATCAACGACAGCTTCGTATGATTTTAGTATTTCATGGTCCGTCTGACTGAACGGACGTTCATCCAGTAAATCCAGTTCACTGGTTTCGCTACTGAGAAGCGAATTAGACATCGAAGACACCATCCTCTAGGTAAAGCCTGTCTCAATATCGTTGGCAGACTCATAACTCAATATCTTAGATTTTAAGTCTAGCAAATATGCTGAGATAAAATCCTTGCGTTTGCGCGTGATATTGACGTTAAGCCCACAAGCCATAAACCGTCAAGTTATCAACGAACAGAAGTGAAAATTGATAGATGTGCCGCAAAAAAAACCGCCACGACAATTATCGCAGCGGTTATAAGCAGAATCGGTGAACTAAGCTGAATTACTTCTTCGCTTTTTCGCCTGCAGCTGCTGCTGGTTGCTCTTCTGGAGCATCAGCTTTTGGCGCCGCTTTCACATCTAACAGTTCTACATCGAATACCAGAGTAGAGTTAGCTGGGATACCTGGGACGCCAGTTTTGCCGTAAGCCAGTTCTGGTGGGATAACCAGGGTGATCTTGCCACCTTTTTTGATTTGCTTCAGGCCTTCAGTCCAACCTGGGATAACACCGTCCAAGCGGAAGGATAATGGCTCACCACGCTTGTAGGAGTTATCAAACTCAGTGCCATCAGTCAGTGTCCCTTTGTAATTAACAACCACGGTATCACTGTCTTTTGGTGCTTCACCAGTACCGGCTTTCTCTACTTTGTACAGCAGGCCAGATTCGGTTTTCTTCACATCTTTTTCTTTAGCGAAAGTATCGCGATACTTAGCGCCCTTATCGGCATTTTCTTTAGCGTCCTGCTCCATTTTTGCCTGAGCAGAAGCTTTTACGCGAGCTTCAAAACTTTGCAGAGTGCTTTCAATTTCTGCATCAGTCAGTTTGCTTTTGTTAGCAAACGCGTCCTGAACACCGGCGATCAACTGGTCTTTATCCAGTTTAATACCCAGCTTTTCTTGTTCTTTTAGGGAATTATCCATGTAACGCCCTAATGATGCGCCTAATGCATAAGCAGATTGCTGGTCATCATTTTTAAATGCGCTATTGGTCGTTGCTGGCGCGGCTGCGGTTTTAGCTGCTTCAGCAGCGAAAGTAGCAGAGGTATTCAGGGTCAGCGCCATGGTGGTAGCCAGTAGCGTTACTTTAAACAGTGATTTCATCCATTTCTCCATTGGCTTAAGGACACTTACCCCAAGCAACGATTATAAGTGTAACTTGTACTATAACTGTCTGTGCGAACACAAAACAATCTCTATGCTGATGCTATTAAGTGATATTAAGACTTTTTTTACTACAAGAAGTTTCGTTTTATCGATATCTTGACCCTCGCAAGGCAATCACGGCGTTTTACAGGTAGAATCGCCCCTCCCCTGTTTTTTCTCTATGAGTATCAAATAGGAAGTAATAAGAGGGTATGGTTTGCAGTCATGAGAGGAAATTAATATGGAACAATCCCTGTTTGAACAACGGCTGGAAATGCTGGAAAGCCGTCTGGCATTTCAGGAAGTGACGATTGAGGAACTCAATTTGATCGTGACGGAGCACCAAATGGAAATGACCAAATTGCGGGAGCATCTGCGTTTGTTGACCGATAAACTGCGCGAATCTCAGTCTTCCATGATGGCCTCGCCAGCAGAAGAGACACCGCCTCCGCATTATTAATGCGGATAGCAAAAAGCCAGCCGCAAGGCTGGCTTTTGACTGACCATGTCAAATTTTAGTAACAGGTCAGATCTTAGTGACAGCCACAGCCGCCCTTACCACAACCACCTTTACCATGTTCATGATCGTGGTCACCCTCATCATGGCCATGACCGCCGCAGCAACCATCACCGTGTTCATGATGATGATCATGCTCGCCATGTACGTGGCCATGTTGCAGCTCTTCTTCTGTTGCTTCACGGATAGCAACCACTTCAACGTGGAAGTTCAGATCCTGACCCGCCAGCATGTGGTTACCATCAACCACCACGTGCTCATCTTCAACAGCAGTGATCTCTACCGGTACTGGACCTTGATCGGTATCAGCCAGGAAACGCATGCCAACTTCCAGCTCGTCAACGCCCATAAAGACGTCTTTCGGTACGCGCTGCACCAGATTTTCATCATAGCTGCCGTAGCCTTCGTCTGCATTCACGCGCACATCAAAGCTGTCGCCAGCTTCATGACCTTCGAGCGCTTTTTCCAAACCAGCGATCAGGGAACCGTGTCCATGCAAGTAGTCCAACGGCGCACTCACCGGAGACTCATCAACTAAAACACCGTCTTCTGTACGTACCTGGTAAGCCAGGCTGACCACCAAGTCTTTTGCTACTTTCATGATATCTCCTACCCTTGGAACAAAAATTGGCACAGATTGTAGCTGAAATCTGCACCGCTGTACCCACCAGCATAAAAAATCGCGAAGGATAACGCTACTCGGGATGGAAAATACCGATCACTTGTTCATGCGGGCGGACGTGTTGATTGACCTGTTCATCCGTCTGGCGTTGATGGTGACCACACTTGACACACTCGACCACCTCTACCTGATCTTCACGCCATAAAGCCAATGTATCCAATGCCTTACATTTTGGACAAACCGCTCCAGCGATAAATCTTTTGCGCGTTTTTGTCTTATTAAGAGCACTTGTCATCGTTTTCTCCGACATTATTCGTATTCATCCCACCCATCTAACTGCCGACTTTCGTGTAGCATTTCTCGCTGGAAAATATCTTCCAGTTCACGGCGGGCCTCTTTAACTCTGGAGATTTGCGCCACATCACCATGATGCTGCGGCACCAATTCACGCAGCATCCGCATATCAAGACGGCGGAAATGTTGTTGCGCCCGATAAGCTTGATGTGGATGCATTCCCAATCCCAATAGCGTTTTACGTCCCAACTCCAGCGCACTGGAAAAGGTTTCACGGGTGAAGTCTTTGACGCCATTTTGCAACAGTTCATGTGCTTCAACACGCCCTCTGGCACGCGCCAGAATGTGCAAGTCAGGGAAATGTTGCTGGCACAGATGCACCAATGTCATGGTATCTTCCGGCTCATTACAGGTGATAACAATAGCTTTAGCTTTTTCCGCGCCGGCGGCCCGCAGCAGTTCCAATTCGGTGGCATCGCCGTAATAGACTTTGTAACCGTATTTGCGCATCACACTCACCGCACTGACATCACGTTCTAACACGGTAATACGCATTTTGTTCGCCATCAGTAGGCGGCCAATCACCTGACCAAATCGCCCAAAACCAACAATAATCACCTGTGGATCATTATCTTCCACGAACGGCTTCTCATCGCTCTCTTCCTGCGCGTTATAACGGCGGATCAGAATGCGATCGATAGCCTGCATCAATAATGGTGTCGTCATCATCGACAACGTAACCACCACCAGCAGCAATGCCAGTTGTTCAGCATTTAGAACATGTTGAGAGAATGCAGCGGAGAACAAGACGAAAGCAAATTCACCGCCCTGACTGAGCACTCCGGCAAATTGCAAGCGCACCGAACGGCGCAAGCCAAATGTACGTGCCAAACCATACAATACGGTGCCTTTGATAAATACCAGCGCCAGCACACCTAACAACACATCCAACAGGTGAGTGAATAGCACACCAAGATTCAGCGCCATCCCAACCGAAATAAAGAACAACCCGAGCAATAACCCTTTAAAAGGTTCGATGGCAATTTCCAGTTCGTGCTGAAATTCACTTTCGGCCAGTAATATCCCGGCGATAAATGTCCCTAACGCCATCGATAGGCCCAATGCATCCATAAACAGTGCAGAACCTAATACCACCAGTAATGCGGCGGCAGTAAAAACCTCCCGCACACCAGAGGCGACAATATAGCGAAACAAGGGGCGCAGCAGATAGCGACCACCAATCAACATGCCCGCAAACGCCGCAACTTTAATACCAATTTTGACCCAATCATTGGCAGCACCACCCCCCCCCGCCAGAATAGGGATCAACGCCAAAGCAGGTATAACCGCCATATCCTGGAACAGTAACACCGAGAATCCGAGCTGCCCGCCTTCGTTGCGGTTCATGCCTTTTTCCCGCATTAGCTGCAATGCCATCGCGGTCGAGGACATTGCTAAACCAATGCCACCGATAACCGCCGCCTGCCAGGCGAATTGGGTGAAATAGAGTAATGCCCCCAATACTGCTGCTGTAATAACGACCTGACCCGCACCGACACCAAAAATAGAGCGCCGCAACTGCCATAGCTTGGCTGGATTCAACTCCAACCCAATGATAAACATCAGAAACACCACACCAAGCTCGGAGAAGTGCAGTATTTCGTCAACATCACGTATAAAACCTAACCCCCATGGACCAATAGCAATACCGGCTATCAGATAACCCAACACCGCACCAATACCCAGGCGTTGAGCAATAGGGACCGCAACCACAGCGGCAAATAAAAATAATAAAATGGCAGTAAGTAGCGCTGAGCCTTCCATATATCAGTGCCCTCCCGCAGGCAGCGGCGACTGCAACCACTGCGTATAAGCTTGCGCATGGCTGGCTAAGACTTCCGGTTTCTGACGTCGCGCCCAGTATATAATCATCGGGTTCATCCAATGCATATGGCACATAGCCGCTGTCAATTCGAAAGGGCGCAGAATATCTTCCATCGGATAGCGGTTATAGCCCCCTACCCGATAGGCCCCTTCCGGTTCGCCGGTGGTAATTACCGAGCGCCAATACTTACCCGTCAGAGCATGACCACCCACACCATTGGCAAAACCACGAGCTAATACCCGGTCCAGCCACTCCTTCAGCAACGCCGGGCAACTGTAGGTATAGAGGGGATGTTGAAATACAATAACTTGATGCTCACGTAGCAATTGCTGCTCATGGTGAATATCAATAAAGAAATCAGGATAATGTGCATAAAGATCGTGCACAGTAACATGTGCTAACTGCTGCACCGGTTGCAGTAAAACCCGGTTTGCCACCGAGTCTTGTGATTCCGGATGGGCATACAGCAGCAAAACCTTCGGTGGCTGCGACATCATTCCCCTCCAAAGCGTCGTCAGGGTCCGGTTTTTCCGTTACCATGCTCCGCAAAGACCAAAAAAGACTAAGATTTATACCCAAAGTAATTGGGGTTGCAGGTCAGCCGCAAGCGAGCAAAATCCGATAAGCCTATGCAAATAAGGCCAACTACAAATATGTGATTCGGGTGAATGCGCGCAACTAGCCCCCTGTAACGTCAAAAATACAATGACAATTTAACATACTCTAAACATACGGCACTCTATGATTGTTTTTTCTTCGCTTCAAATACGACGTGGTACCCGCGTCTTGCTGGACAACGCTACAGCAACGATTAATCCTGGCCAAAAGGTCGGGCTGGTCGGCAAAAACGGTTGTGGTAAATCCACCCTGCTGGCGTTGCTCAAAGGCGAACTGAGCGCCGATGGGGGCAATGCCACTTTCCCCAGCAACTGGGCACTGGCCTGGGTTAATCAAGAGACCCCGGCCCTGGATATTCCGGCGATAGAGTATGTTATCGACGGGGACCGCGAATATCGCCAATTGGAGGCCGAACTTCAGGCCGCTAACGAAAAAAATGATGGTCATGCCATCGCCACCGTGCACGGCAAACTTGATGCCATCCATGCCTGGACAATTCAATCCCGTGCCGCCAGTTTGCTACACGGGCTGGGGTTTTCTCAAGAGCAATTACAGCAACCGGTACGTTCATTTTCTGGCGGCTGGCGCATGCGCCTTAACCTGGCCCAAGCGCTGGTTTGCCGCTCTGATTTACTGCTGCTGGATGAACCGACCAACCACTTGGATTTGGATGCAGTTATCTGGCTGGAAAAATGGCTGAAAAGCTATTCTGGCACGCTGGTATTAATTTCTCATGACCGCGATTTCCTTGATCCTATTATTGATAAGATTCTGCATATTGAACAGCAGACGCTGAATGAATATACCGGTAACTATTCATCTTTCGAACGCCAGCGAGCGACCAAGCTCTCGCAGCAGCAGTCGATGTATCAGCATCAGCAAGAAAAAGTGGCGCATTTACAAAGCTATATCGACCGCTTCCGCGCACAGGCGACTAAAGCCAAACAAGCTCAGAGCCGCATCAAGATGCTTGAGCGGATGGAACTGATTGCACCTGCCCATGTGGATAATCCATTCCACTTCAGCTTCCGTACACCGGAAAGTTTGCCTGACCCCCTACTCCGCATGGAGAAAGTGAGCGCCGGCTATGGTGATCGTACGATTTTGCAGTCCATTAAGCTCAATCTGGTCCCCGGCTCCCGCATCGGTCTGTTGGGGCGCAATGGTGCGGGTAAATCTACGCTAATTAAGTTGCTAGCCGGCACATTAGAGCCACAAAGCGGTGAGATTGGTTTATCCAAAGGGATTAAACTGGGTTACTTCGCCCAGCATCAGTTGGAGTTTTTGCGTGCGGATGAATCACCGCTACAGCATATGAGCCGCCTGGCACCCAAAGAGTCGGAACAACAACTGCGCGACTATTTAGGTGGCTACGGTTTTCAGGGCGATCAGGTTACGGACCCAACAGCCCGCTTCTCCGGCGGTGAAAAAGCGCGTTTGGTACTGGCACTGATTATCTGGCAGCGCCCTAACCTATTGCTACTCGATGAGCCAACCAACCACCTTGATCTTGATATGCGTCAGGCGCTAACCGAAGCCTTGATTGATTTTGAAGGCGCATTGGTGGTGGTTTCCCATGACCGCCATTTACTGCGTTCCACCACCGATGACCTCTATCTGGTGCATGATGGCAAAGTAGAGCAATTCGACGGCGATTTAGAAGATTACCAGCAATTTTTGGTCGATGTGCAGCGCCAGCAAAGCCAGCAGGATAATCCGACAAAAGAGTTGTCCGGTAATAGTGCCCAACAGCGTAAAGATCAAAAACGCCGTGAGGCAGAGTTCCGAACCCAGACTCAGCCATTGCGTAAGCAGATTATGACGCTGGAAAAACAGATGGATAAGCTCAGTACCGAGCTGGCAG
This sequence comes from Yersinia sp. 2542 StPb PI, assembly GCF_048593855.1. Lineage (NCBI taxonomy): Bacteria > Pseudomonadati > Pseudomonadota > Gammaproteobacteria > Enterobacterales > Yersiniaceae > Yersinia > Yersinia sp. 2542 StPb PI. Next base: position 59,855 of record NZ_JAZGQA010000001.1, on the reverse strand, counting down.
TCATCGAAGAGCGATTGGCTGATTCTGCCTTATACGATATTGCACGTAAGGCTGATTTGACCCAATGTTTACAGCAGCAGACGCAAGTGAAAACCAAACTTGAAGAGACTGAAATGCACTGGCTAGATGCTCAGGAGCAGTTGGAGAACCTCACTAAGATATTTGAAGCGGGATAACCGCTTTTCAGAAAACGCCAGTATTAAGGATAATAAGGTCATGACTAATAAGGATATTAGTGTGGTGGTACCGGTATTTAATTGCGCCGCTTACCTCACACAACTACTGGATTCATTGTACCAGCAGTCGGGTGTGTCATTGGAAATCATTGCCGTCAATGATGGTTCGACCGATGACAGCCTGACGATATTAGTAGCCGCCGCGCGCCGTGATTCGCGGCTGGTCATTGTTAATCAGGCCAATCAGGGGCTTTCTGCGGCCCGTAATGCTGGAATCGCTCGGGCAACTGCCCCCTGGATTGCTTTTGTTGATGGCGATGACTGGCTGGCCTCTGATGCTTTATCAACCTGGTTGCAACAGGCCAATCGGCAGCAATTAGATTTACTGATAGGTAATGGTTTTACCTTTACCACTGATCCCCACCTAGCGCCCAGCAGCCCCTTGTTACATAAACAGCCGTGGAGCGAGATACTTAGCGGCCAGCAATGGGTTATTCGCAGTATTGAACATAATGAGTGGCCACATTATGTATGGCTACAATTGATTCGGCGCGAATTGATCGCGGCCCATCAACTCGCATTCATCCCTGGAATGCTACATGAAGATATTCTGTGGACCACCCATCTGGCACTCGCCGTACAACGTGTCGGTTTCTGTGATACGCCATTTTATGGTTATCGCACCAACCCACTCTCCATCACCCACTCTCCGTTACCCCAAGCCTTGGTGGCTCGCGCCAATAGCTATCTTAGAATTATTAACGCGCTAATTAACCTTTCTGCCACGCAACAACCGCCGTTAAGCCGTGCGCTGTTACGTCACGCTAATCAGGAGAGCGGCCATTTTTTCGGGTTGATGCGTAAGAAATTATCCCCGTCACCAGAACGTTCGGCACTCGCGGCTGAGTTTAGGGCATTAGGCTTACCCAAAGCGCTGTTTCAGGGCGCGGGGAATATCAGTGAGTTCTGGCGAGCGGTACGTTTATCAGTCACTCTATGGCGTTATGCGCAGCAGAAGCATTCATTATCAAAATAGATCTCAAATTTACGTTTATTTTTGTTATTACTCAGGAAATTTTCATGTTTAATAAGGCATAAAATTACTTCTGGGAATATGTATTGATGCAGCGCATTTTGGTTATCCGAATTGATTTCCTTGGCGATCTGGTTTGTACCACTGCTTTATTACATGCATTAAAGCAGCGCTGGCCAGCCGCCGAAATTCATGTGCTGGCCAATAAATACAATCGAGATGCACTGGCACGTAACCCCGATATCAGTACCGTTCACACCTACGTTTACAGTAAGCAATGTGAAAGAAACCAACAGCCGGGCAGGATCAAGGCGCTGTTTAATCGTCTAGCCCTGATTTGGCGACTGCGATGTTTACGTTTTGATTTACTGGTTATCCCTAACGGTGGCATGAACAAAAACAGTATCCAGTTCGCTAAACAACTTAATGTGGTCGATAGCCGTTGGCATAACCCGGGCAGTGAATTTGATGACCGCAATCCTGACCATGTGACCAATCGGCCAATACGCCATGAGGCGCTGTCTGGTTTTGCACTGCTACCCGAACTGGGGCGGGTCGACATCGATACGCTCAAATTACATCTCTATCCTGACCCACAATTGCAGGCAAAATGGCAGGCAGAATTAGGTGAACGCAAGCGGCCACGTATCGGGCTGTTTGTCTCGAATAAATCACCGCAACGGCGCTGGTCGTGGGAGAAGTGGCAACAGTTGGCACTGAAGCTCAGTGATCAGGCCGAGATAGTGATTTTGTATGATCCCATCGCACCGCCAAGTGAACAGCAACTGGCGAGCATCCACGGCCGAAGTCTATTTACACCGTCAGTTGATGAGTTCGTGGCCGCAGCCAGTCAATTGGATGTGGTTATTTCGGCTGATAGCGCACCGGTCCATATCAGTTCAGCATTACAGATCCCGGTCGTCGCACTGTTTGAGTCGCGGCCAGAAAAATACCGGCGCTGGTACCCGTTAACCCGCCATGTGTTGTTACATGCCGGGCCACAGGTTGATGACATCACCGTTGATGCCGTTGACGCAGCGGCCCGCTCGTTGTTAATCACAGACTAAATCAAATCGCCCGTTAACCAGGCCGGTACACCGGCCTATCCCCCAGAATAGTCGCCCGATGCATCACCCGCCGTTGTGGCAGATAATCGGCATTGGCATAGTGCTGGGTGACACGGTTATCCCACATCGCCACATCATCCTGCTGCCAGCGCCAGCGTACTTGAAACTCGGGCTTGGTGGTGTGTGCAAACAGGAAACGCAGTAAAGCATCGCTCTCTTTATCACTCAATTCAACGATTCGGGTGGTGAATCCTTCATTGACGAACAATGCCTGACGCCCGCTCACCGGATGGGTACGTACCACCGGATGCAATATCGGCGGATTATTCTCTTTAGCCAGTAGCCATCGTTGATGCTCTTCCGGGGTCGCACGATGTTTGTGCTCGGGGAAGGAGTGCGCAAAGTCATGCTCGGCCTGTAAACCGGCCAAAAGCTGTTTAAACGGAGCAGAAAGCGCTTCATAAGCCGCAATCCCACTGCTCCATAAGGTATCACCACCGGTTGGCGGTAGCTGCTTTGCCGCCAGAATCGCACCTAATGGCGGATTGGCGATAAACGTCACGTCGGTGTGCCAGTTATCGTTGTCCGGCGGATTATTATCATGGGTATCCAGCACGATAATCTCCTCACACTCTTTGGTGTGCGGATAAACCGGATGAATATGTAAATCACCAAAACGCCCGGCCAGTTCACGCTGCTGTAATGGCGTGATGGGTTGATTGCGGAAAAACAGTACCTGATGCTTGAGTAACGCATGATAAAGCTGTTCAAACTGACTATCACCCAACGGGCGGGCAATATTAATATTCTCAACCAAAGCACCAATATGCGGCCCTAACGGCGTGACTACCAAGCGTTCATTCATTGCTGTGCTCCATACCAAGGTGTTAGCCGGCGTTGGATCGCCCGCAAACTTAGCTCCATACCAAAAGCGATAATAGCAATCACACTGATGCCGGCGATGACGACATCGGTTGCGAGAAACTCACCGGCTGATTGCACCATAAACCCTAATCCGCGCGTAGCGGCAATAAGCTCAGCAGCCACCAACGTTGACCACCCCACACCCAACCCAATGCGGATACCGGTTAAGATTTCTGGCAAGGCGCTGGGGAGCACCACAAACCATAAAACCTGCCAGCGACTGGCCCCCAATGCACGAGCAGCTCTAACCCGCACCTGTGCCACGCTACGCACGCCAGCCACAGCGGCTAACGTCACCGGCGCAAATATCGCCAGATAAATCAGCAGGATCTTTGAGGTTTCACCAATGCCGAACCAGATAACCATAAGGGGCAAATAGGCTAAGGGGGGAACGGGGCGATAAATCTCAATCAGTGGGTCCAACACACCACGTACGGTGCTGCTTAGCCCCATCGCAATGCCCGTTGGAACACCAAGTGCGACCGCAGCGAGTAATGCGATAAGAATTCGCCCCAAACTGGCGGCCAGATGTTGCCATAGCGTGGCATCCATAAACCCCTGCGGGCTGGCAATCACCAATAACTGATGTAATACCTGCTGCGGCGCGGGTAAAAAGAGTGGGCTGATAAGCTGTAACGCCGTCACCGCCCACCACAACGCGACCACCACAATCAGAGTAGTGATGCTAAGCCACAAGCCATTACCCGCAGGTAAACGGCGAGCCGCCTTCTTGGCAATCAACGGGGGTTCATCGTTAGCCGGTAGGCGGTGAAGCGGCAGCGTGACGGCTTGATTACGTAACGTGCTGTGCAGGCTCATATCAATACCTCCCGTTGCTGGAAGACTTTACCCAACACATATTCGCGGCGGGCGATAAATTCAGGATCAGACTTAATGGATCGGCATGGCTCACCAGCGGCATAACGCTGACCAAAATTCAGCGACAGTCGTTCGACCACCTGCCCCGGCCCTGGAGACAGCAATAGCAGCTCGCTGGCCAGAAACACCGCCTCTTCGATATCGTGGGTGATCAGCAAAATTTGTTTGCCGGTATCACGCCAAATAGTCAGCAACAGCTCTTGCATCTGCTCGCGGGTAAAAGCATCCAGCGCGCCAAACGGCTCATCCAACAGCAACAAGCGCGGGTCAACCGCCAGTGCACGAGCAATCCCTACCCGTTGGCGCATCCCACCAGAGAGTTGCCAGATAAGGTGATGTTCAAAACCAGCTAACCCTAGCCGATGAAGCATTTTCAGGGCAGTTTCGCGCCGCTGTTGTTTGCTTAATCCTGCCAGTTGCAGGCCAAACTCCACATTGCTGACCACATCCCGCCACGGCAGTAAGCCCTCATGCTGGAACACCACTCCCCGTTCGGCACTCGGGCCGTGAACCGGTATATCATCCAGAGTGATGCTGCCAGCTGAAGGCTCCATAAATCCGGCAATTAGATTCAATAACGTGGTTTTACCGCAACCTGATGGCCCCAATACCACGACCAACTCTCCAGATGCGATTTGCAGTGACACATCCTGTAAGGCAGGTTTGCCCTGATATTCGGCCCACAGGCCGCGCACGTTTAGCATGATGGCTCCTAGGACTGCGGTGTGGCCTGCACTGCTTTCACAAAGCGGTCAGTGACGAAATCACTATAATCGCTGGCAATTTGCGGGATTTTGCCTTGCTCTTTCAGGAACGCGGCAGTATCGCGGATGGCCTGATCCACTGGTTGACCCAGTTGCGTTATCTGCTCAGCGACAGGCAAATAAGTATTGCCCTTCACCAGCTCCGGCACTTGATCGGTAGGGACACCACTTAAGCGCGAAAGCTGCCCCAGATACTGCTGATTTTTCAGCCATTGTTCTGGTTGGGCCAGATAAGCACCTTGGGCGGCCAATGCACTGCGGGCGAAGGCGGTGACCACCTCAGGATGGGCTTTGGCGAAATCTTTGCGCACCACCCAGACATCCAGGGTTGGCGCGCCCCATTGACCTACTTGGGCAGAATCAGTCAGGACGGTGCCGGTTTTGGCTAATTCGTTAACGGCAGGAGCCCAAACATAAGCGCCATCAATGTCACCCCGCTGCCAAGCGGCGGCGATAGCAGGTGGCTGCAAGTTGAGGATAGTGACCTGATCCGGCTTAATTCCCCAATGTTTCAGGGCTGCCAGCAGACTGTAATGTGTCGTGGAGATAAACGGCACGGCAATACGTTTACCAATTAAATCTTGTGGGGTTTTAATGTCTTTCTTCACCACCAGCGCCTCTGAACTCCCCAGTTGTGACGCCAGTAGGAAGACCTCAATTGGCACCTTCTGGCTGGCAGCAACGGCTAATGGGCTGGAGCCGATATTACCAATTTGCACATCACCCGAGGCCAATGCCCGCACAACGCTAGAGCCGCTGTCAAACTTGCGCCAATCCACATTGGCACCGGACAACTTGGCAAAGCTGTTATCCGCTTGCGCGACTTTTGCCGGTTCTGCGGAAGTTTGATAAGCCACCGTCACATCGACAGCATGTGCACTGGCAGCAACCAGCGACAGAGCTAACAGTGCACCACCTGGCCGTAAAAAGCCGCGTATTGCGGCGGTAAGACTTGCAGAAGATAAGGTTATCGCCATGGTTCACTCCGCTGGGTTAACTGTGTCATTCGCTATTGCTGCGACCCTGAGCGCACCGGGCGCTCTGAGATGACAGTGTTACCCGAAGGAGTAATACGACAAAAGGAATAAAAGAATATTCTTTATTCCTTTTGGTGATAAGAAAAATCTGAAGGAATTGTCTATGCAGTTAACTTAAAGATCTATTTGGCCTTTCATAAAAATGCGAGCATCACCGGCAATTAAAGTACGATCACCGGCTAAGGTGCAGAATAATTCGCCACCGCGTGCTGATATCTGCCGGGCGTGCAGTGATGACCTTCCCAGTCGCGCGACCCAATAGGGCATTAAGGTACAATGGGCTGAGCCGGTAACCGGATCTTCATTGCAGCCAAGGGTAAAGTAACGCGAAACAAAATCCACTTCATCACCCGGCGCGGTCACAATCACCCCACAACCGGTATAGGCAATCAGCGCAACAATATAGGGTTGTAACTGCCGTACCTGCTGCTCGTTTTCCAGCACCACCAACAGAGATTTTGCCTGCCATACCTGCTGAATGTTGCTGCCAAGCAATGCACTCAACTCTGCCGCGATAGCGATTTGGTCGGGCGGTAATGAAGGGAAATCCAGCGACAGTCGGCCGAAGTTATCGCCATCGCGCTTGACGTACAAGTCACCGCTGGCACTGCGAAAACAGATATCATGCAAGCCAGGATTAACGATGCTGAACATCACATGCGCCGCCGCCAATGTGCCGTGTCCACATAAGTCGACTTCACGTTCCGGGGTAAACCAGCGGATCGCCGATTTATCCCCTTCATCCCAGACAAAACTGGTTTCCGGTAAATTAATCTCGGCCGCGATACTTTGCATCTCTGCGGCCGACAACGGTTTCTTCAGCAGATACACCCCTGCCGGGTTACCGGATAACCCTGCGCCAACAAATGCATCAACATGAAAATAGTTATAGGCCATCAATTAGCTCCACTGATTAATGCCAAATCAATAACACACAGGCTGCCGTCAGTAAGCCCATCGAGATATTAAAGCTAAACCAGGCGCGGCGGCTGCGTAACAAGCGCCCAATCAAAGTACCAAAACCCAACCAAATGATACCGGCCACCAGGTTCACCATAAACATACCAAGGCTTATCATTACGATAGAATGATTATAGGCGGCCCCGGTCATACTGAAGCTGGCGACTGACCCGAGTCCCATCAACCAGGCTTTGGGATTAAGGAACTGCAATAACCAGCCCTGATACAAGCGCAACGGTTTTGGCGGTGCGACATTGGTTTCCAATTTCTCATAGGCAGAAGTGGCAATTTTCCATGCCAGCCATAGCAGATATAGGCTACCCAAAATTTTCAGAACCAGATGGAGGGAGGGGTAGATAAGAATCAGGCCGCCGACACCAAAAGCCACCAACAGCAACATGCTCTGCATGCCTAACATAATACCTAACATCAGCCAGATAGAACGCATAAAGCCGAAGTTAGCCCCCGCAGAGGTTAACAACATATTGTTTGGACCGGGGGTAATAGCTGCAACCCAAAGAAAGCCTACCATTGAAAGAAATAAACTCAGTTCCATGAGACGGGTGCCTCTCACCCAAAATGATGCGCGATATACCCATGAAGCTAACAGTGTGTTATTGATCACACAAGAGCAACAACATGATTTCCATTCACTATATGCATGAATTATTTCGCCCACTGGCCGGAGCCAGTAATCCACATCTACAAACACTGTTGCCACGATTGGTCAGACGGCATGTGCAATTGCAACCGTTCTGGCAACGGCTGGAACTGCCTGATGGCGATTTTGTCGATCTGGCCTGGAGTGAAAATCCCGAGCTGGCAAGAGATAAACCCAGAGTCGTACTCTTCCACGGTTTGGAAGGTAATTTTTACAGCCCTTATGCCCATGGGTTATTAAGTGCATGGCAAGCCAAAGGCTGGCTCGGTGTGGTGATGCATTTTCGTGGATGCAGTGGAGAGCCAAATCGTAAGTCACGCATTTATCACTCCGGTGAAACAGAAGATGCTCGCTTCTTTCTCCGCTGGCTGCGAGAGCGCTATGGCCAGGTGCCAACCGCCGCCGTCGGGGTCTCTTTGGGTGGCAATATGCTGGCGATGTATTTGGCAGAGCAAGGCCAAGATAGCCTGTTGCAGGCCGCAGTGGTGGTGTCAGCACCACTGATGCTTGAACCCTGTGCTAATCGTATGGAGCAAGGTTTCTCCCGGGTCTATCAGCATTATTTACTGGGCCAACTAAAGTTAAATGCCACGCGTAAGCTTTTGCATTACCCCGGAAGTCTGCCTTTGGATCTGGCTCAATTGAAAGGGTTGCGGCGAATCAGAGATTTTGATGATGTCATTACTGCTAAAATTCATGGTTTTAATGATGCAGTTGATTATTATCGCCGTTGCAGCGCCCTGCCGCTATTGCCGCAGATTACGACTCCGCTGCTGATCATTCATGCCAAAGATGATCCGTTTATGACGGCTGAAGTTATCCCGGATCTCAGCGAGTTACCGGCCAATATTGACTATCAGTTAACCGAACATGGCGGTCACGTTGGTTTTGTCGGTGGCTCATTGAAACACCCACAAATGTGGCTGGAACAACGTATTCCGGCCTGGCTTTCCCCTTATCTGGAGCAACAGCAATGATAGTTCCCTGGCAGCAAGTTGACGGTGAAACACTGGATAACTTACTTGAAGCCTTTGTGTTACGTGAAGGTACCGATTACGGCGAGCATGAGCGCTCATTAGCGCAAAAAGTCGAGGATGTACGCCGCCAGTTGATCAGCGGTGAAGCCATATTGGTGTGGTCCGAATTACATGAAACCATCAATATTATGCCGCGCAGCGCATTTCGCGCCGGAGCAGAAGAGCAGCAATAGTCCTTCCGCTGTTACGAAGACATTGACTGAAACAGGGTGACAAGCCCGCCACTTTGCCCTAAAAATAATCATCAACGATAAAAAACAGGCGATTGCAGCCCGGTCACTGAAGATCTAACCCCCATGGAGTTACAGCTAATATGTCGACTAAACATCCGGTTATAGCCGTTACCGGCTCAAGTGGCGCAGGGACAACCACCACCAGCCTGGCATTCCGTAAGATCTTTCAGCAATTGAATATTCGCGCAGCGCAAATTGAAGGTGACAGTTTCCATCGCTATACCCGCCCTGAGATGGATGCAGCCATCCGTAAAGCACGAGATCAAGGCCGACATATCAGCTATTTTGGCCCCGAAGCCAATGACTTTGGCCAGTTGGAGCAAAGTGTGTCGGAATACGGTGAACACGGCACTGGCCGTTCACGTAAGTATTTACATACCTATGATGAAGCGGTGCCATACAACCAAATTCCCGGCACGTTTACCCCGTGGGAAGCATTGCCACAACCCACCGACGTGCTGTTTTATGAAGGGCTGCATGGCGGCGTGGTGACTGAACATCATGATGTGGCGAAACACGTCGATCTGTTGGTGGGCGTGGTACCTATCGTCAATCTGGAGTGGATTCAGAAATTAGTACGCGATACCGGCGAACGCGGCCATTCGCGTGAAGCGGTGATGGATTCCGTAGTGCGCTCCATGGATGATTATATCAACTACATTACGCCGCAGTTCTCACGCACTCATATCAACTTCCAGCGCGTTCCAACCGTTGACACATCAAATCCGTTTGCTGCCAAAGCGATTCCGTCACTGGATGAAAGCTTTGTGGTTATTCATTTCCGGGGTTTGGATCAAATTGATTTCCCTTACTTACTGGCGATGTTGCAAGGATCATTTATCTCGAATATCAATACATTGGTGGTACCCGGCGGAAAAATGGGGCTGGCAATGGAGCTGATTATGGCGCCGCTAGTGCAGCAGTTGTTGGAAGGGAAGAAAATCAGTTAATCGCCTTCGTTCTTGGCGTTGCAGTATAGCAATTGCTGGAGAGAGAAAAATAATTTGGCGCTATCCCAACCCAAAGTAATTGGAGCTGCAGGTAGGCGGCAAACGAACTCATCCCGATGAGCTTACATAAGTAACTGATTCGGGTGAGCGAACGCAGCTAACAACCCTGCAGCTTCAAGTACGAAGGGTTTGCTTAGGCGATGTCACGGATCTCAAAACTGTGGGTAATAGTCGCCGCTTTACCCAACATCAGTGAGACGGAGCAATATTTTTCTGCTGACAACTCAACGGCTCGTTCCACAATTTTGTCGGTCAGACCTTTGCCGCTGACAATAAAATGCAGGTTGATTTGCGTAAACAGACGCGGTGCCTCTTCGCGACGCTGCGAGGTTAATGTCACTTCGCAATCACGCACATCATTGCGGCCTTTTTGTAAAATAGAGACCACATCAATCGCGCTACAGCCGCCTGCTGACATTAACAACATTTCCATCGGACTCGGTGCTTTGTCTCCAGCATTACCGTCCATCAACACCTGATGACCTGATGCCGATTCACCCAAAAATGTCAGCCCCTCAACCCACTTTACACGTGCCTGCATAACTCTTGCTCCCGGTTAAATTTTCTGATCCAGACTACCCTTTCATTTACAAACTGGCAATGTAACCCGATGTTCATCATGCTGAAGCGATACAACACAAGACACTGGCTTCATCCTGTGCTACAAACAGAACCGAAAGTGTTGTTTCTAGAATTAAATAGGGTAGCTTCTCAATACTCAGTGGAGGGTTTCTACCCGGTACGTATCTTGGCTATACCTTTCGGCAGTTGAGCAAATTAATATGCTACGAGAAAGTGTATTTTATAAGCACGCCGTACAGGGAACTCTGAGCCCTGTTATGTTAGGCAGCGATAACAACAGAGGATAACAGCGAATGGTTCTCGGCAAGCCACAAACAGACCCGACTCTCGAATGGTTCCTGTCTCATTGCCATATCCACAAATATCCATCGAAGAGTACGCTGATTCACCAAGGTGAAAAGGCCGAAACACTTTACTACATCGTGAAAGGCTCCGTTGCGGTGCTTATTAAAGATGAGGAAGGTAAAGAGATGATTCTCTCCTATCTAAATCAGGGAGATTTCATCGGCGAACTTGGATTATTTGAAGAAGGCCAAGAACGTAGCGCCTGGGTTAGAGCAAAAACCGCCTGTGAAGTGGCTGAAATTTCTTACAAAAAATTCCGTCAGCTGATTCAGGTCAATCCAGATATTTTAATGCGCCTATCTTCACAGATGGCGAGTCGCTTACAGATTACATCTGAGAAAGTGGGCAACCTTGCTTTCCTTGATGTGACTGGGCGTATTGCACAAACGCTGCTTAATCTGGCAAAACAACCTGATGCCATGACCCACCCAGATGGGATGCAGATTAAAATTACCCGCCAGGAAATTGGTCAGATAGTTGGCTGCTCCCGCGAAACCGTGGGGCGGATACTAAAAATGCTGGAAGATCAAAACCTGATCTCCGCACACGGTAAAACGATTGTCGTCTACGGCACCCGTTAATTCCCCCTAAACTGGTGCCGATACTGTCGGCATCAGTTTTTTAATCTTTTGTGATCTATAAATTTCTGGGGCCTTTATGAAATGGCAACGGCTTATTTATCATCCTGAAGTTAATTACGCACTACGCCAAACATTGGTTCTCTGTCTGCCCGCAGCATTAGGGTTCGCTCTCGGCGAACTTCGGCTGGGCTTGATGTTTTCTCTGATACCCGCCTGTTGCAACATTGCCTCACTGGATACACCACACCAACATTTTTTCCGGCGTCTGCTGGTCGGCGGCGCGCTGTTTACTGTGAGTAGCTTCCTAACCCAGCAACTGCTGCTATGGGATATTCCGTTGCCTGCCGTCATGCTCAGCCTGGCATTAGTTCTGGGGGTGAGTGGGGCGATTAGCCAGTTGAATGGCCATTTGTTACCCGCGGCACTGATTGCTGCTATTTTCAGCCTCAGCATGGTGGGCCGCGCGCCGATCTGGCAAGCCCCGTTGCTGTGTGCCGTAGGGACACTGTGGTATGGGGTGTTTAACGGGTTATGGTTCCGACTCTGCAAGGATCAACCGATTCGCGAACCTTTGAGTCAGCTTTATCGCTTACTAGCCGATTATTGTGACACCAAATACAGCCTATTTGCTCAGCACCTTGAGCCGGAAAAATCGATACCGCCGCTGCTGGACAGACAACAGGCGATTATGGACAAGATTAATCAGCTTTATCAGCAATTTAATCTGATTCATAACACCACGAAGAAAGAGCAGAAACGGTTGTTGGGATTGTTCCAAATGGCTCTCGATTTGCAAGAGCATATTACTGCAGCCTTGATTCAGCCGGAAAAAGCACAAGAGTTAATGGAGCAGACACAGATTGAGAGCGTGATGCGCCGTAATTGCCAGAAAATCTCAGCTCAAATGCGCAGCATCGCCAACGACATTCTCTATCACCACCATACTGATGAGCATTTCACTGCCGATGATGGTCTGACAGAACTGGCAAGCATCGCACAGGCACACCCAGACAACCCGGTCGCACAATTCTACTACTACCATATCAGCCACGTGACCCAGCTATTGAGTGACCGGCGACCACTGTATGACCGTGACCTGATGTCCAGCCAACAACCACAACCTTTCTGGCCGGCGTTGATCAGCTATCTGTCGTTCAAATCAGGTGCACTGCGGGAAGCCGCTCGTCTGGGCGTAACACTGGCAGCAGGTAGCTATATCGGTAACTTAATTCATCTACCCAAACCTTATTGGATTTTGCTTACTGTGATGCTGGTAACGCAGAACGGTTATAACGCCACCAAGGTACGAATCCATCACCGTGCACTCGGCACCTTGATAGGGCTGATATTGGCCGCTGGCCTATTGCATCTGCCAATGCCAGAGGGTGCCACCCTTGGCATTATGCTGCTCATTACCCTTGCCGCTTATCTGGTTCAACGTAAAAACTACGGGCTATCTGTTGTTGGCAGAACCATAACCGCAGTCTATATCTTGCAATTATTGACCGGAGAAGGCGCTGACTTCTTGGTTCCGCGATTGCTGGATACCTTAATTGGCTGCGCATTGGCCTTTGCCAGCGCCTTATGGCTGTGGCCTCAGTGGCAGAGCGGTTTACTGCGTAAGAATGCCCATCAGGCGCTAGAGGCGTATCAGAAGATTTTGCGCTTGCTGCTGACGCCTGAGCCTGATATCAACCAACTGGCCTATGAACGCATTGCAGTAAATAAGGCCAGTAACACCGTGTTAAGTTCCTTAAATCAGGCGATGCAAGAGCCGGGGTTCAACTCAAAATATTTGGCAGATATGCGATTATGGGCCACTCACAGTGAGTTGATTGTTGGGCATATCAATGAGATGACTATCCTGACGCGGGCTTATCCCTTGGGGAGTTCAGTACCAGGTAAACATCACATTCAGCTCAGCGTCGAACTGGCGGCGGATTATTTACAACTCTGTGAGATAGCCATTCAGCAATGCCAGCAACGGCTGGAGTCAGACAACAGCGAGGGGAATAACGATTTCGTGCAGATGCCGGATGTCACACCGGATACACAAATTTCTGAACTGGAACGTAATTTACGCCGGGTTTTGTCACACTTAAGCGTGATGCATACGGTGTCTGCCATGGCTTGGCAACAACAACCCCATCACGGTATTTGGCGCAGTCGGAGATTGCGGGAGCATGTATAGCAATGGAGAGGCAAAATACCTCTCCATAATTGAGTTAACCCTGGACCAGACTGGCGATGGCTTGCTCTAACCGCGCCATTCCTTGTTTGATATCATCCAGCTCCACCACTAATGAAGGGGCTAACCGCAACACATTTGGCCCGGCATTGAGGACCATCAAGCCATTAGCCGCCGCAGCCATCAGCAACTCGCGCGCACGGCCATGGTATTGCGGCGTTAACTCGGCACCAATCAATAACCCCATGCCACGGATATCGCCAAACAGGTGATACTTGTTATTGATCTCTTGCAGAGCCTGCACAAACAGGCTGTGGCGCTGTTCAATACCATTAAGTACCTCAGGGGTATTAATCACATCCAGAGCAGCCTCAGCGACGGCACAGGCCAGAGGATTGCCCCCATAGGTGGTGCCGTGAGTTCCCACCGCCATTACCGACGCAATTTCTTCCGTGGTTAGCATCGCACTGATAGGGAAACCACCACCTAAGGCTTTCGCCGTGGTCAGAATATCTGGCGTCACACCATAATGCATATAGGTAAACAGCTTGCCGCTACGCCCCATACCGCTTTGTACTTCGTCAAATACCAGCAGCGCATCATGCTGATCACATAAAGCCCGCACCCCTTGTAGAAATTCAGGCGTCGCAGAGGTTAACCCCCCTTCTCCCTGAATGGGTTCGAGCACCACCGCACAAGTATGATCATCCATAACGGCTTTCACCGCAGCCAGATCATTAAACGGCACATGGATGATATCAGCAGGTTTCGGGCCAAAACCATCGGAATACTTGGGCTGCCCCCCCACCGATACAGTAAACAAGGTGCGGCCATGGAAAGCATTATGGAAAGCAATGATTTTAGTCTTATAGGGGCTATGACGCTCAATGGCATAATGACGGGCCAGCTTAAAGGCCGCTTCATTTGCCTCGCCACCCGAGTTGGCAAAAAACACGCGATCCGCAAAGGTGGCATCAATCAGTTTTTGCGCCAAACGCAGCGCAGGCTCATTAGTGAAAACGTTACTGGTATGCCATAACGTCTCACCTTGCTGATGCAATGCCGCTACCAGCGCCGGGTGGCAATGCCCCAGAGCAGTAACCGCGATCCCACCAGCAAAATCAATATATTCCTTGCCTTGTTGATCCCACACTCGGCTGCCCTTCCCTTTTACCGGAATGAACTGTGCTGGTGCATAAACAGGCAAAATAACCTGATCGAATGTACTGCGAGTTACTGCTAACTTATCCGCCATTATACTGTCCACCCTGATATCCCCTTCGCACTTGAAGCTACAGGGTTGTTAGCTGCACGCAGCGTTCAAATCTGTTCCCGACAGATTTGTCACCCGAATCACTTGACTGTGTAAGCTCATCGGGATTCGTTTGCGGGCTGCCTACCTGCAACTCCAATTACTTTGGGTATAATCCATTGAGTTACCAATTATTGGTATGTGAAAATATAATCACAAAATATGCATAAAAAATCACAATCAGGCAAACAAAAAAACAATTAAATAATAAATACAACTCAACCAGCTAATTTTTAAGGAAATTATCTAATAATTGATGACCTTGCTCGCTGAGGATACTCTCAGGATGGAACTGCACTCCCTCCAATGGCAAGGTGCGATGACGGATACCCATAATCTCATCCATCACTCCCTCATGTTCGGTCCAGGCGGTCAGTTCAAAACAGTCTGGCAATGAGTCGGTCGCAATCACCAAAGAGTGATAACGGGTCACGGTCAGCGGTTGGTTAAGCCCCCGAAAAACCCCCTGACCATTATGGCAAATAGCCGTGGTTTTACCGTGCATCACTTGCCGCGCTCGCACTACGCGTGCGCCAAAAGCCTGCCCTAGTGCCTGATGCCCCAGGCAAACACCCAGTATCGGTAATTTTCCGGCAAAATGGCTGATGGCAGCTAAAGAAATTCCGGCCTCATTGGGCGTGCAAGGACCAGGCGAAATCACCAAATGTGAGGGTGATAACTTTTCAATATCAGCGAGTTGTACCTCATCATTACGTTTAACCACCACCTCAGCCCCCAATTCACAAAAATACTGGTAGAGGTTGTAAGTAAACGAATCGTAATTATCGATCAATAGCAGCATTTCATATCCAAAAAAATCAGGTTAACGCTTACGCCCACCGGTAATTGACCCCAGGACACCACGCAAAATTTGTCGTCCCAAGTCCCGCGCCATGCTCTTGGCTGCCGTCTGGACGATACCATCACGTTTGCCACCGCGCGGGCCGGTAGAGCCAAACAGTAGATCATTCAGCCCATCCATCAAACCACCGCCCGCGCTACCCTGCTGATCGGTTGACGGCTGAGAAGCCGCCCCCCCTCCGGCCGCTGCATCCCCCATGGTAGAGAATCCACCCGCAGATAATTTCTCATAAGCAGACTCGCGATCCACCCCCTCTTCATAACGGCCATACAGTGGGGAATGATTGATAGCGTGATTACGCGCTGCCGCATCCAATGCGCCCATTTTTGATTGTGGTGCGATAACCATACCCCGCTCGACCACATTAGGCCGCCCTTTCTCATCAAGGAAAGAGATGAGTGCCTCGCCAACCCCCAATTCGGTAATCACCTGTTCGGCACTGAATGCCGGATTCGCGCGCATAGTCTGAGCTGCGGCTTTAACTGCTTTTTGATCCCTTGGGGTAAAGGCACGCAGGGCATGCTGTACCCGGTTGCCCAATTGGCCGAGGATTTTATCGGGAATATCTAATGGATTTTGCGTCACAAAATAGATGCCGACCCCTTTCGAGCGAATCAGCCGGACCACCTGTTCAACTTTATCCACCAGCGCCGTTGGCGCATCACTGAACAACAGATGGGCTTCATCAAAGAAAAACACCAGCTTAGGTTTATCAACATCACCCACTTCAGGAAGTTGCTCGAAAAGTTCTGCCAGCAACCACAACAGAAAAATCGCATACAGTTTGGGCTGATTAATTAACCGATCAGCCGCTAACAGATTGATAACTCCCTGCCCATGGCTGTCGATTTGCATTAAATCGTGAATATCCAGCATCGGCTCGCCAAAGAATTGATTGGCACCTTGCTCTTCCAAAGCCAGTAAACCACGCTGGATAGCACCAATTGAGGCCGGCGTGATGTTGCCGTATTGCGTACGGAACTGTTTCGCGTTGTCACCAACATATTGCACGATAGCCCGCAAGTCTTTCATATCAAGCAGCAGCAGGTTGTTGTCATCGGCAATTTTGAATACCAGTTGCAACACACCACTTTGCACGTCATTCAGATCAAGCAGACGCCCTAGCAGCAGCGGGCCAAGATCGGAAATAGTGGCACGGATCGGATGACCCTTTTCAGCGAAGATATCCCACGGCACAATCGGGCAAGCTTGTGGCTGCCAATCCGTAACACCTATCGCTGCCAGTCGGGTTTGAAGTTTTTCCGAATCAACCCCTTCCGCCCCAATGCCAGATAAATCCCCTTTCACATCGGCGAGAAATACCGGCACACCAATACGGGAAAATTGCTCAGCCATTTTTTGCAGGGTGACTGTTTTACCAGTGCCGGTCGCGCCAGTAATCAAGCCATGACGGTTAGCCAGAGCCGATAAAATCACTAAATCCTGTGCCGGCGGCACCTTCGCGATAAGCAATGTTTCACTCATAAACCTTCACCCCATCACGTTTACGTTAGAGACAGATAATTGATTATAAGCACCCGATTCGGGCAAACGGATTAATTTATGACAGCAATGCGACTGTTACCCAAAGAACGTGGCGTTGCAGGTGGGCAGCAAGCAAAAGACAGATTGGTTGTAAACCAGCCTTCGAGGTTTAGCGTGAAGGCTGGTAACCAGCGATTAAGGTAAAACTTTCGCTGACAGGATAGTGATAGGTTTGACCGGCACATTCTGATACGGGCCGACATTTTCGGTCTGAACCTGGGAGATCTTCTCTACCACATCCATCCCTTTAACCACTTTACCGAACACCGCATAACCGAAGTCACGTTGGCCGTGGTCAAGGAAGGCATTATCTGCCACATTCAGGAAAAACTGGCTGGTAGCACTGTCTTTATCAGCAGTACGGGCCATAGAGATGGTGCCACGCAGGTTGCGCAGGCCGTTATCCGCTTCATTCTTGATTGGTGTTTTAGCAGTTTTCTGTTTGAAGTCAGCAGTAAAACCACCACCTTGAACCATAAAACCAGGGATAACACGGTGAAAAATAGTGTTGTTGTAGTAGCCGTTGTTAACATAATCAACGAAGTTTTGTGTTGAAACCGGGGCCTTCTGGCTATTGAGTTCCAACTCAATATTCCCCACCGACGTCGTTAACAACACATGAGGCTCACCGGCAGCAAAAGCTGCGGGGGCCACGGCGCTAAGGGAACAAAGTGCAATGAAGGTCACTAAAGTACGTTTAAACATTAACGGTTCCTTTCTGTAGGATGCGAACAACGGAAAAGCGCTTTGATTCTAGAGAGCTGACCCGCGCAATGCCACCCATTTACGGAATTTTACGTAACAGAATGCGCATTTAGGCTGAAAAGCTGCCTCTTCAGCAGTTAAACCGCACCATGATGATTAATTAGCCAAATTAAACCATTCCCGCACTCCCAGGCAACAGTGGAATTCTGCTATAGGGATCACGTCTTGTTTATTTTCCTTTATCTTATCTGCCATTTTTGAGAGAAACATCTCATTTTGTTTTTGGTTAATCGCTAGTCTGCCTCCAAATGAGAGCGCTCTCATTTCTAATTAATCTATATGGAAGCCAAATGATGAAAACCTTTAAAATTGCCATTATCGGTGGCGGTAGTAGCTATACCCCGGAGTTGGTTGATGGGCTGATTCAGCGTATTGACCAGTTACCGGTCACTGAACTGGCACTGGCTGATGTCGAATTGGGCCGTCAAAAAGTGGAAATCATTGCTGCATTAACCCGAAGAATGCTGGATCGGCATGGGCTAGAGCATGTAAAAGTCAGCATTCACTTCTCACTGGATGACGCGATTGCCGGAGCCAGTTTTGTCCTGACACAGTTCCGTGTCGGCCAACTCCCGGCACGCGCCGCGGATGAACGTTTAGGGCTGAAATATAACCTGCTTGGGCAGGAAACTACCGGGGTTGGTGGGTTCGCCAAAGCTCTGCGTACCATTCCGGTGATGCTTGATATTGCCGCCAGAGTTGAGCGATTAGCACCGGATGCCTGGATCATTAACTTCACCAATCCAGCCGGTATCGTTACTGAAGCAGTGACACGTTATAGCAAAGCGAAAATCATCGGCTTGTGTAATGTCCCAATCAGCATGCACCATATGATTGCCAACTTGCTCCACGCACCTTATGAAGATATCCAACTGCGCTTTGCCGGGCTAAATCATATGGTGTGGGTGCATGAGGTGTTACAACGTGGCAAAGATGTTACCGCCGAGGTACTGGACATGTTGTGTGACGGGGCCTCACTAACCATGAACAACATTAAGGAAGCACCATGGCCGCCAGAGTTCCTGCGGGCAATGGGGGCGATTCCTTGTCCGTATCATCGCTATTTCTATCAGACTCAGGATATGTTGGCAGAAGAGATGGCCGCAGCAGCCGAGCGTGGCACCCGTGCGGAACAAGTTATGCAGGTAGAAAAAGAGCTGTTCGAGCTGTACGCTGATCCGCATCTGGACAGTAAACCAGAGCAACTCAGCTTCCGTGGCGGATCATTTTATTCTGAAGTTGCACTGGAACTTATTCGTGCCATTCATAATAATTTAGGTACGCAACTTGTTGTCAATACAACAAACCGAGGTGCAATTCGCGGTTTATCTGACGGCTCAGTAGTAGAAACTAACTGTATTGTTGATGCACAAGGTGCACACCCACTCACCTTCGGCCCATTACCTGTTGCTATGCATGGGTTGACCCAGCAAGTAAAAGCCTACGAGCGCCTGACCATTGAAGCTGCGGTTCATGGTGACCGTCGTAGTGCCTTGTTGGCGTTAGTGACTAACCCACTGATTGCTAACGCCAGCATTGCTCAGCCACTATTGGAAGAAGTTCTACAGGTAAATAAACCTTACTTGCCTCAGTTCACAGAACTGTGATGGTAAATTAACTATTGTTGCGGGTTCTGACTTTATACCCAACGCTATAGGCGTTATAGCCAGATAACCCGCATAAACCCCGATGAACTTGCGCAATCAAGCGATTCGGGTGACCAATCGGCAGATTTGAATGCTGATTGCTGCAGTCTGGAGTGAGTCACGAACGCCGCTAACCCCCTGCGGCCTCAATAGCCAAGGGCTACTTTTAGCCTAAACAGGAGCATGAAATGGTTACACTGGAAGACGTCGCGGTATTAGCCGGGGTTTCCCGCGCTACGGTTTCCCGCGTGGTCAACGGTGATACCAATGTCAAAACCCTGACCCGCGAAAAGGTTGAACAAGCGGTCGCGGTATTGGGTTACACCCCAAACCCTGCCGCACGTGCACTGGCTTCCAGCCAAAGTAATACCTTGGGGTTGGTGACAACCTCATATCGCGGTGGCTTTTTTGGCGCGTTGATGGATTTCGTACAAACCGAAACAGAATCACAGGGTAAGCAGTTATTGGTCACCCAAGGGCGGGATAATGCTGATAAAGAGTGGCAAGCAATTCAGCGCCTGTATAACTTACGCTGCGACGGTTTAATCCTCCATGTACGTTTTCTCAGTGACGAGAAACTGCAACAACTTGCAGCGGCAGGCCGGTCATTTGTGTTATTAGACAGGATGGTTCCCGGTCTTGAACCCCGCTGTGTGACCTTTGATCACCGGCGTGCGAGTCAGATGGCGACTCAGGTACTTATCGATGCAGGCCACCGTCATATTGCCT
Organism: Yersinia sp. 2542 StPb PI; assembly: GCF_048593855.1. NCBI lineage: Bacteria > Pseudomonadati > Pseudomonadota > Gammaproteobacteria > Enterobacterales > Yersiniaceae > Yersinia > Yersinia sp. 2542 StPb PI. The sequence goes on along the minus strand of NZ_JAZGQA010000001.1, from coordinate 39,519 downwards.
GTATCAGTGGCTCTTCTCAGCGCTATTCCAGTGTGTTACGCCGTCAGGGTTTTTTGGATGCCATGCAACTCGCAGGTTTAGAACCTACCGCCTGTGTGGAAGGCGTTTACGATCTGGAAAGTGGCTATCAACGCGCGGACGAGATCTTAAAGCGGCCTCGCCTACCAACCGCTATCTATTGCTGTAACGAAGAAATGGCAATCGGCGCGCTGTTGGCTATTAATAAACACCATTTGCAGGTGCCACAGGACATTTCATTGATTTGCTATGACAGTGGCGAACGCGCTCCTTTTGTTAGCCCGGCATTAACCAGCCTGCATTTCCCGATTGTTGGAATGGCGCAATTCGCCACCCAGTTGTTGATTAATCCGCAGCTCCCCAGTGCCAGTTTCCCGCCAACAATTATTATGCGCGATTCTGTTATGCCACCGAAACAACTCCGCTAGTCAGCCCCGGTGGCAAGTTATCGCTCTTTCCTGCTTATCTCTCTTTTCGTTCATGAAGATAGCGAATGTTATTGGCATTGCTGGCACAGAATAAACCTTATCAGTGGCTCATCACCCGCATCACTCACATGAGTAAGTGATGCGACTGCGTGCCTAACACCCCTATTGCTTCAAGTACCAAGGGCCGCTCTATTAAAACGTCACATTCAACTTTGCCCAAAGAGTTCGACCCGGCTCATTCAACGACGTATTGGCCGAGTACCCAAATCCACTATTACCGGCCAGATTGAGGTGCTCGCTGTACGCTTTATTCAGTAGATTATCGATACCAGTGCTGACTTTGACTTGTTTTGTAACCTTGTAAGCCACATTGGCAGACAGCACACCGAAGCCCGCACTATCAGCAAAGTCTTTACCTACCACATTCCCTTCGTTAATCGCGACCCGGTGCTGGCTGCTGACTAACCGCCATAATGCCGTGCTGCTCCAATCCCCTGCTTCAAACGTCAATCCTAACCGTGCTTCAAGGGGAGGGATTTGCGGCAACGGACGATGATTACTGGTATTTTCCCCCCAGGCATAAGCCAGGCTGGCGTCAGCTTTCCAATTGTCGTTAAAGGCATAGCCGGCCCCCATCTCACCGCCCATAATAGTTGCGTTGATATTATCTGCCTGACTGATGCGCAGATTGTTCGGGTCATACTTGAACAAAATGAAATCATTGACCCGCCCAAGATAAGCAGAGACCCAACTGTTGAGCTGCTTACCATTGTATTGCGCGCCAATATCAAGTTGAGTGGTCTTTTCACTCTTCACCCCCTCAAAAGCACTGCTGGAGCCAACAGGCCCGAACGTCGGCGAAAATAGCTCCCAATAATCAGGAAAACGCTGCGTATGGCCCAAACCGGCGTACCACATCACGGGTAAGTCAGCCAGATTATGCTCAAAACGCATGAAACCAGCGGGGAGCGTTGCAGAGCGTGTCGGTTGAAAAGCACGGGCATAATTGGTGACTTCATGATGGTCAATGCGGGCACCGGTAATCAGTTTATCCTGATCGCTGGCACTCCAGGTCAGTTCGCTAAACAAGCCGTTGCTGGTAAAGCGAGCATCTTTATCCCAATGGCCTTGTTTATTTTTACGGTGCGTATTGGTTTGCAAATCAGTACCCGCCTCCAATTTCAGATCCCGCCACAACCAAGTGCCCATGACCCGGCCCCCCATCGTGCGCCGGTCTACATTACTGGACATCGCCATCATCGGTGGTGTGCGTAAGGTATTGTTATCCATAATGTGATTGGCATAATTGTAGTAGACTTTGGCTTCAATTTTGTCCAACACTTCACCGATATTTGTTTTTTCAAAGCGTGCGCCCAGACTCTCGCGCAAGAACTGGGAACCGTCCATACCGCGCCCGGCATACCTTGCTTCACCGTCACCTTTACCCGCCGTTAGCTCGAGCAACGTATCGCTGTCTGGTGTCCAGCCCAAGGCAATATCGGCATTCCATTTATCCCATTTCGAGGGCACCCGCGTACCATTGCCATCTTTGTAATCACCAGCCTGAGACTGATTGCCCATCATGCGCAAATAGCCTTGCTCGTTACCTAAACTGGTATCGAGATTTTTATCCCAGCGACCATTAGAGCCCACCAATAGACTGGCATTCCCTTTGATGCCCGCCTGGTCAAAGTGAGGGGGTTGCCGCTCAAACAAAATAGTACCGGCGGAAGCACCAGCTCCCCACAACACTGATTGTGGCCCCTTCACGACGGTCAGCAGGTCAAAACTCTCTGGTGAAATATAGGATGTGGGCGCGTCCATCCTTGATGGGCAGGCCCCCAGTGTTTCCCCACCATCTGTCAGAATTTTTATCCGTGAACCAAACATGCCACGGAACACCACATCCCCATTGGTACCCCCATTACGGATTTGCGAGAAACCGGGGATAGTTTTCAGATAGTCCGCTCCATCACTGGCGGGAACAGGTTGGCGCGGCGCTTTAGGCGAGGTCACGATAACCAGCGGCGAATGAAGAGGCGCGCTAACAGTTATGACATCAGCATCATTGAGTTTTTTCTCACTGCTATCGTTGATGGTGTTATTCGCCACCGGATCATGAGTCATCAGATGATCATGCGTAGCGGCAACGGTATTTAAGGCAAATACCGAAAAAGCAGCGGTTACTGCGCATGCTAATAATGTTTTTTTATAGGTTTTACTCTTGCCAGACATAATTATTCCTTGGGCAATACAAATCACTCCGGTGAGTATTTATCCACACCAGAAAAATGGTTTTTATTTTTTATCGGATTATCAGGAATAAAAGGCAGGTGGTGCGCGTGGTTGGCTCTCTGAATAGGTATCTTGAATAATTAACCAATAGATAAATAACGGCGCAGGGATCTCGGCTAACAGTAGTGCAGAGCGAAAATCCGCTTTGAAAGCTGTATTCAGTAGGGGCAAATGAGTCAGTAATACGCAATAGCCACAAGCTGCATGATCCATCATCATGCCATCATGACCGCCTCCGGCCTGCGCGGTATTGCTATGTTGGGCCGTTGTCTGGCTCTGTTGAGGGTCAGCGTGATGCGCCATATCCATAGCACAATTGGCCTTAGCAGCACTCACACTCATCGTTGAGATGGTTTTTTGCTCATACGAAAGCGCCAGTGAGACTGAAACCACCGGAGCGATAAATAGCATCAGGATCGCCGCTATCCCCAACCAGGCAGAAAAGCGCCTTCTTTGATAAAGAATTTGGCTCAACGGCAGCCTATCGCCGTTGGTGTTACATCGGTATTCACGCTTCTCATCACGATAAATTCCTTTATATCGATGAAAAAAAGAAAGTAAGGCGGATTAATTATCTGTTTTATTAATAGTTTTATACCCAAGTTACTTTGAGATGCAGGTAGACGGCAACCGAGCAGATCCCCTGGAGCTTAGATAACTAAGTGACTGGGGTGAGCAAGGGCTGCCAACCCCCCTGTATCTTGAAGGGCGACCGGTATATGAGTTTTTACTGATCTACAAGCGGGGCAAATCATACCTGAAGCAACCTTAACACGACCCACACTTTAATAGAATTAAGAATCTTTATCATTTGAGGCCGCAGCGTAATCTGTGACGGCTCACTATTATTCGCAATTGCTTTTCAGTCATTACATTAAAAGTTGAATGTAAATCACAAAAACTCACTATGCCTGTGCTAGGATCCGCCGCCTTAGTGCTGAAAACCGGTTTGACCTCCTTTTAGCCCTATGTCCGTTTTTAGCCATTATCTGTCTTTAACTCTTTATTTATTTGATACTGACGCACAGGCCTATTTATGAATAACAGCAATCGCATTCGGCTCACTTGGATCAGTTACTTCTCTTACGCCCTTACTGGTGCGTTAGTTATTGTCACCGGGATGGTGATGGGGAATATCGCAGAGTATTTCAATCTGCCTATTGCCAGTATGAGTAACACATTTACTTTCCTTAACGCGGGTATTTTAATCTCCATCTTCCTCAATGCCTGGTTAATGGAAATCATTCCATTAAAACGCCAGTTGGTATTTGGCTTTATTCTGATGTTGATTGCTATCGCCGGATTGATGGTTGGCCATAATCTAATGGTCTTCTCAATCAGCATGTTCATCCTCGGGGTGGTCAGCGGGATAACCATGTCGATTGGTACTTTCCTGATAACCCATATGTACGAGGGGCGTCAGCGCGGTTCACGCCTGCTGTTTACCGATTCGTTCTTCAGTATGGCGGGGATGATTTTCCCTGTCGCCGCCGCAATGCTGCTGGCACGCCATATCGAATGGTACTGGGTGTACGCTTGTATCGGCCTGCTGTATGTCGGTATTTTTGTGCTAACACTGTGCTCTGATTTCCCAGTTCTGGGCCACAAAGCCGCTGATCAAAGCAAACCGGTTGCGAAAGAGAAATGGGGAGTTGGCGTGCTGTTCCTGTCGATTGCCGCATTGTGCTATATCCTTGGCCAACTTGGTTTTATCCAGTGGGTACCGGAATACGCCACCAAAACTTTCAATATGGATATCAGTCAGGCTGGCCAACTGGTCAGTAACTTCTGGATCTCTTATATGATTGGGATGTGGGTGTTCAGCTTTATCCTGCGCTTCTTTGACCTACAACGCATCGTAACTGTACTGGCGGCACTGGCAACACTGGCGATGTATCTGTTTGTCAGCACCGATAACCCACAATACCTGAGCTACTACATTCTGGCGTTGGGTTTTGTTTCCAGTGCAATTTACACCACACTGATTACTCTGGGTTCATTGCAAACCAAAGTCTCTTCGCCAAAATTGGTTAACTTCATCCTGACCTGCGGTACTGTCGGTACCATGCTGACCTTCGTGGTGACTGGCCCGATTGTCGCCAACAGTGGTGTTCATGCCGCGCTGGCAACAGCAAACGGCCTGTACCTGGCAGTGTTTGTGATGTGTCTGATTCTGGGCTTCTTCACCAAACACCGCAGCCACGGCCATGTGACTGACTGATTTATCGGTTTTACTGCCCTGCCGCCATCACGGTTGCAGGGCAGCGCCTATTTAAAATTCACTACCTCTTCCTGCCCCAGATATATGCGGCTTTCGGCTGGCTGGGTCTTGGCAATCACCATCCCATGACGAATGGAATAGTGCACTGGCACCTGTCGCCGCACGGCATCGAACCCATTTTCTGCGGGCAGAATAATCAGGTTAGCGCTATTACCTGGCTGCAAGCCATAATCAGATAAATGCATTGTTCTGGCGCTGTGGGTGGTTATCAGATTCAACCCATCGTTAATTTGGCTATACCCCATCAACTGACAAATATGTAGCCCCATATGCAGGACTTGCAGCATATTGGCAGTGCCTAGCGGGTACCACGGGTCGAATACATCGTCATGGCCGAAGCAGACATTAATTTCTGCCGCCAGCATCTCTTTAACCCGCGTAATACCACGTCGTTTCGGATAAGTATCAAAACGCCCTTGCAAATGAATATTCACTAATGGATTGGCGACAAAGTTGATACCGGACATTTTCAACAGACGAAATAGCCGGGAAGCATAAGCCCCATTATAGGAGTGCATTGCTGTGGTGTGGCTGGCGGTAACGCGCGCCCCCATATTTTCCCGGTGCGCCAAGGCCGCCACTGTTTCAACAAAACGTGACTGCTCATCATCAATTTCATCACAATGCACATCTACCAGCCGCTGATATTTCTGTGCCAAGGCGAAGGCGATATGCAGAGATTCAACGCCATATTCGCGAGTGAATTCAAAATGTGGGATGGCCCCTACTACATCAGCTCCCAGTCGCAGCGCCTCTTCTAACAGCGCGGCACCGTCGGGATAAGAGAGAATCCCCTCTTGTGGGAAAGCGACAATCTGCATATCCACCCATGGGCTGACTTCTTCTTTTACCTCTAACATCGCACTGAGTGCCGTCAGACTAGGATCGGAAACATCCACATGGATACGGACATGCTGAATACCATTGGCGATTTGCCACTTCAACGTCTGCCATGCCCGCTGTTTAACATCCTCGCGCGTGAGCAAGGCTTTGCGCTCTGCCCAGCGCTCAATCCCCTCAAACAGAGTACCTGACTGATTCCAGCTCGGTTGCCCGGCCGTTTGGGTGGTATCCAGATGGATATGTGGCTCAATAAAAGGCGGCAATGCCAACCCACCTTGCGCATCCAGCACCCCGGCGCCAACCGTCTGCTGTTCCGGCTGCGGGCTAATAGCACTGATTTTGCCCTCCGCGATAGTTATCTGCCAAAAGCCCGCTTGCCCGGCAAGCCGCACATTATTGATAGTGGTGAGTAAGTGATTTGGTAAGGATTGTGTTGTCATCGATGCCTCCATGATCCCTTTTATATTCTGGTCATAACCAAAAGCTATTTGCTTTAGCTTACCCGACCAACAGTATGCTGCCCGATTTTCTTTTCAGTCATTTAAAATCTAAAACTGAAACCTTTCAGCTAAAGATGAATGAAATCCGCAACTTATCAAAAATCGTTAAAAATCATCCATCTACCACCTTAGAGGTATATGGAAAGCAAATTGATTTACATCAAGAAGTGCGGTGTGGGGAGGATTACTGTAAGCGTAGAAAATTAAAAATTGAGGCAAAAATGAGCAAAGTCAAACTTGCCATCATCGGCAACGGTATGGTCGGCCACCGCTTTATCGAAGACTTATTAGATAAAGCAGATAAAGACCAATTTGAGATAACCGTATTTTGCGAAGAACCGCGCATCGCTTATGACCGGGTACATCTTTCTTCTTACTTCTCCCACCACACTGCGGAAGAGTTATCACTGGTTCGTGAAGGCTTTTATGAAAAGCACGGTGTAAAAGTGCTGGTTGGCGAACGTGCCATCACTATTAATCGCACCGAGAAAGTGATCCATTCCAACAGTGGCCGTACGCTGTATTACGACAAGCTGATTATGGCGACCGGTTCTTACCCGTGGATCCCGCCGATTAAAGGCAGTGAAGGGCAAGATTGCTTTGTCTATCGCACCATTGAAGATCTGAATGCGATTGAGTCTTGTACTCGCCGTAGCAAACGTGGTGCGGTTATCGGCGGCGGGCTGTTAGGGTTGGAAGCCGCTGGTGCCCTAAAAAGCCTTGGCGTTGAAACCCATGTCATTGAGTTTGCACCGGTATTAATGGCCGAACAGCTTGATCCTATGGGTGGCGACCAGTTGCGCCAGAAGATTGAGCGTATGGGGGTCAGAGTCCATACAGGTAAAAATACCCAAGAAATTATTCATTCAGGCCAAAACAGCCGCAAAACCATGCTGTTTGCCGATGGTAGCCAGTTAGAAGTAGATTTTATCGTCTTCTCCACCGGTATCCGCCCACAAGACAAACTGGCACACCAATGCGGTTTAGCCACCGCGCGCCGTGGCGGTATTGCTATCAATGATTATTGCCAAACCTCCGACCCTGATGTGTACGCCATTGGCGAATGTGCCTCATGGCAAGAGCGCACCTTTGGATTGGTCGCGCCGGGCTATAAAATGGCGCAGGTCACCGCAGACCATCTACTTGGCCGCGAAAACGCCTTCCACGGTGCTGACATGAGCGCCAAACTGAAACTACTGGGCGTGGATGTCGGTGGGATTGGTGATGCTCATGGCCGCACTGAGGGTGCTCGTAGCTACGTTTATCTGGATGAAAATAAAGAAATTTATAAACGTCTGGTGGTTAGCGCAGATAACAAAACCCTGTTAGGGGCGGTGCTGGTGGGTGATACCACCGATTATGGCAACTTGCTGCAACTGGCACTGAACAACATCGAATTACCAGAAAACCCGGACAGTCTGATCCTACCAGCCCATGCGGGCAGCAAACCGGCAATGGGCGTGGACTCGCTACCGGACAGCGCGCAAATCTGTTCCTGTTTTGATGTGACTAAAGGCGACATAATTCAGGCTATCGGCCAGGGTTGCCACACCGTTGCCGCACTGAAATCTGCCACTAAAGCCGGTACCGGTTGTGGCGGTTGCATTCCGCTGGTCACCCAGGTGCTGAATGCCGAACTGAGTAAGCAAGGCATTGAGGTTAACCATCATTTGTGTGAACACTTTGCCTATTCGCGCCAAGAGTTATATCACCTGATTCGGGTTGAAGGGATTAAGTCCTTCGATGCTTTGCTGGAGAAATACGGTAAAGGTTACGGTTGTGAAGTATGTAAGCCAACCGTAGGGTCACTGCTGGCATCGTGCTGGAATGAGTATATCTTAGAGCCGCAACACACGCCGTTGCAGGATACCAATGACAACTTCCTCGGCAATATTCAGAAAGATGGTACCTATTCGGTTATCCCTCGCTCACCGGGCGGGGAAATCACACCGGATGGCCTGTTAGCCATTGGCCGTATCGCCAAACACTATAATTTGTATACCAAACTGACCGGCTCTCAGCGGGTGGGGATGTTTGGCGCGCAAAAAGATGACCTGCCCGCTATCTGGGCGCAACTCATTGAAGCCGGTTTTGAAACCGGACACGCCTATGCCAAAGCCCTACGTATGGCAAAAACCTGCGTTGGCAGTACCTGGTGCCGCTTTGGTGTCGGCGACAGCGTCGGCTTTGGTGTGGCGCTGGAGCATCGTTACAAAGGCATTCGCACACCGCATAAAATGAAGTTTGGGGTCTCCGGCTGTACCCGTGAATGTTCGGAAGCTCAGGGTAAAGATGTCGGAATTATCGCCACCGAAAATGGTTGGAACCTGTATGTCTGTGGTAACGGCGGTATGAAGCCACGTCATGCTGACCTGCTGGCAGCGGATCTGGATGAAGAAACCCTGATGCGCTACCTCGACCGTTTCATGATGTTTTACATCCGCACCGCCGATAAGCTGCAACGCACCTCCGTCTGGCTGGAAGGTCTGGAAGGCGGCATTAATTATCTGCGCGCCGTGATCCTCGACGACAAGTTAGCTATTAACGACCAGTTGGAAGCCGATATTGCCCGCCTACGCGACAAAGTGACCTGTGAATGGAAAGTGACGGTTGAGAACCCTGCGGCACAGGTTCGTTTTGCCCACTTCATTAACAGCCCGCTACGCGACCCGAATGTACAAGTAGTACCTGAACGTGAACAACATCGCCCAGCGCGCCCAGATGAGCGTATCCCAGTCCGGGTGTTGGAATTGGAGGATAACGTATGAGCCAGTGGATTCCACTTTGTCCATTAACCGATATTTTACCCGGTAGCGGCGTATGCGGCCTGATCGGTGAGCAGCATGTCGCGGTTTTCCGCCCTTACGCTGACGAACAACTCTTTGCCATTAGCAATATCGATCCCTTCGCGCAAGCCAGTGTGCTGTCGCGCGGGTTGATTGCTGAACATCAAGGTGATCTATGGGTGGCCAGTCCGCTGAAAAAGCAACACTTCCGCCTGCATGATGGTTTCTGTCTGGAAGATGAAAGTCGCTCAGTTGCCCATTATGACGTGCGAGTTCGCGACGGCATGGTGCAAGTCAAAGCGTGATAAATAACAGTTATCCGGTCAGTGCCAGATAACCATAAAATAACTCTTGATCACAGGTATGAGTATGTATACAGATACGATCAACAAATGCGCCGCCAACGCGGCGCGCATCGTCAAGTTATCAAAAGAAAGTCCGCTGGGTTTCTGGATTGGCTCAGCAATGGCTGGTGCCTACGTCGGCCTTGGCATTATTCTGATTTTCACACTGGGTAACCTGATCGATCCTGCTTACCGCCCACTGGTAATGGGAGCCACCTTCGGCCTGGCACTGACTTTGGTCATTATTGCGGGTTCCGAGTTGTTCACCGGACACACCATGTTCCTGACTTTCGGTGTGAAGGCCGGCACCATCAAATCCAGCCAGATGTGGGCAGTATTGCCACAAACCTGGCTGGGAAATCTACTGGGTTCCGTTTTTGTGGCTCTGCTCTATTACTACGGTGGCGGTAACCTGCTGTCGGTAGATACCAGCCTGGTACACACTGCTGCATTAGCAAAAACCTCTGCGCCAGCTATGACCTTATTCTTCAAAGGTGTATTATGTAACTGGCTGGTTTGTCTGGCGATCTGGATGGCAATTCGTGTGGAGGGTGCCGCCAAATTTATCGCTATCTGGTGGTGTTTACTGGCCTTTATTGCCTCAGGCTATGAGCACTCTGTCGCCAACATGACACTGTTTGCCCTATCTTGGTTTGGCAATCATAGCGAGGCCTACACCTTAAGTGGCATCGGTCACAACCTGTTGTGGGTAACCCTGGGTAATACCTTGTCAGGCGCAGTCTTTATGGGCCTTGGCTACTGGTATGCCACACCACGGGAAAATCGCCCGCAACCTGCGGCAATTAACACGCCGCAAGCTGTGAAACAGTAACCTACTGAGAATATTGATTAAGGGGAAACGTGCCGTTGGAACCATTCGGTGTAAACCATCGAAGCGCCACGAGGTATGGTCGCCCCTTCAATCACTGAACTTATCAATAGCCACTTCCGCCCCTAGAATGAAGGATTGCCGATGGACTACTTCCCGATTTTCTGCCAACTGCAACATAAAGCCTGCCTGTTGGTCGGCGGTGGTGAAGTTGCCGAACGCAAGGCTCGCTTGCTGCTGGATGCGGGTGCAGTAATTACCGTCAATGCCTGTGAATTTACGCCACAGTTTCACCACTGGGCGGAACAGGGGCTGCTCACATTAGTCTGCGGCGAATTTGTACCGGATTTGTTGGCAGAGAAATGGCTGGTGATTGCAGCAACTGATCAGGTGGCAGTCAATGCCTTGGTCTATCAGAGTGCCAACCTACAGCGGGTGTTCTGTAATGTGGTGGATGACCCGAAACGCACCAGCTTTATCATGCCGTCCATCATTGACCGCTCGCCGATTATGATAGCGATATCTTCCGGCGGTAAAGCCCCTGTATTGGCGCGCTTGCTGCGCGAAAAACTCGAGGCAATGTTGCCACAGCATTTGGGGCAACTGGCACAATTGGCGGGCAATTTACGCCAGCGGGTGAAGCAACATTTTACCGCGATGGCCGATCGCCGCCGCTTTTGGGAAAAACTGCTTACTCACGACCGCCTGGCGCAATCATTGGCTAACGACGATCAGCGACAAATCGAACAACATATTGAGCATCTGTTCAATGCGCCGTTGAGTGATCGCGGTGAGGTGGTTCTGGTGGGTGCCGGGCCGGGAGATGCCGGTTTGCTGACGTTAAAAGGGTTACAGCAGATCCAACAAGCAGACGTGGTGGTGTATGACCGGCTGGTGTCTGATGAGGTGATGAATCTGGTACGGCGCGATGCCGAGCGGATTTTTGTCGGAAAAGAGTCCGGCTACCATTGCGTTCCGCAAGAAAGTATCAATCAGCTCCTATTGCAACAGGCACAGCAGGGTAAACGAGTGGTACGCTTGAAAGGCGGTGACCCGTTTATTTTTGGCCGTGGCGGCGAAGAGTTGGAAACACTGGCAGAAGCGGGGATTCCGTTCTCGGTAGTGCCGGGAATTACCGCAGCTTCCGGCTGCTCCGCCTATAGCGGGATACCCCTGACTCACCGTGACCATGCACAAAGTGTGCGTTTGATTACCGGTCATGCCAAAAAAGACGCTCAATTAGATTGGGCCAATCTGGCGGCAGAGAAACAAACACTGGTGTTCTATATGGGGTTATCCCAGGCGGGAGAAATTCAGCAGCACCTGATTCAACATGGGATGCCGGCTACCACGTCTGTGGCATTGGTGGAAAATGGCACCTCGCGGCATCAGCGTGTAGTCAGCGGCGAACTGAGCCAATTGGGATTACTGTCCCAGCAGGTCAACAGCCCTAGCCTGATCATCGTCGGTAGCGTGGTCCGTTTACGTGAAAAACTGAATTGGTTCTCCAGTACTGATCACAGCAAAACAGCGAAACAGGTAGAAAAGGTGGGTTAGAAAGGAGGGATAGCGGACTTTTACTGCCCACCGGAGAGATTGACACATGGTAACGAATTAGTTACCGTGAAGTCATGCAGATAAAATACTACACTACATCAGACGGCGTGATACCACTGCAAAAATGGTTATCTAAAAACCGTTCGGCAATCAGTAAAGTGTTAGCTGTAGAAGAACGTTTAAAGCTCGATAATTTATCCTCAGTAAAATGGTTATCTGGTCGACCTGGTATCGGGGAATATCGGATTAATTGGGGAGCAGGTTTACGAATCTATTTAATGAAAGAAGGCGACGAGATCATCATCTTATTGTGCGCCGGTTTCAAAGATATGCAAAACAGTGACTTAGAAAAGGCGCAACGTTACCGTGCTGATTATTTAAAAAGAAGGGTTTAATTATGCCAGCAACAGACAGTAATAAAATGTGGGCTGATTTGCTCCATGATGACCCAGCAGCAAGTCAGGATATTTTAGCGGAAGTTCGCCAGCGTATTCTTGAGGGCGAAATAGAAGTCGCCAAAGGAATGCTAAGAACGCTGATTAAGGCGACGTGTGGTTATCCGGCAATCTCCGAAGATGTAGGCCGTAATTCCAAATCAATTATGAGAATGTTGTCACCAGACGTTGACCCTGGAATCAAAGCATTTATGAGTGTCGTCAATGCCACAGGGCGACACTCACAAAAACACACATAGATACAACTAAAACAGCGTATTGCATATTATAGCGTTGCTGACTTATTTCTCAGCTCCCACCTTAAGGGTTTGGTGGACAAATAACCCGCCAATAAGAGAAGGGAACGCCTTCTCTTATTGTTGACTCGGCTCACTTACGGATGGGCGACAAAACCGATAGCGTCGTACACTTTAGCTAATGTCTGTTGCGCGCGAGCACGCGCCTTGGCAGCCCCTTCACGCATCACTTCCTGCAAGAAAGCCTCGTCTTCACGATAAGTGTGATAACGCGCCTGTAGCTCTGTCAGCATGCCAGAGACGGCATCCGCCACGGCACCTTTCAAATGACCATACATCTGGCCTTCAAACTGTGCTTCCAGCTCAGGAACTGACTGACCGGTCACACCTGACAAGATATCCAGCAAGTTAGAAACACCGGCTTTCTTTTCTACGTCATAACGGATAACTGCTGGCTCGTCAGAGTCCGTCACCGCGCGCTTAATCTTTTTAACCACCGATTTCGGATCTTCCAGCAGTTCAATGACGTTATTGCGGTTGTCATCAGATTTAGACATCTTTTTGGTCGGGTCTAGCAAAGACATTACCCGCGCACCGGCTTTCGGAATAAACGGTTCAGGAATTTTGAAAATATCACCGTACAACGCATTGAATCGACCAGCGATATCGCGGCTCAGCTCCAGATGTTGCTTCTGGTCTTCACCGACCGGCACCTGATTAGTTTGATAGAGCAAAATATCCGCCGCCATCAATACAGGATAATCAAACAAACCGGCATTAATGTTTTCAGCATAACGGGCTGACTTATCTTTGAACTGGGTCATACGACTCAGCTCACCAAAATAGGTATAGCAGTTCAACGCCCAGCTTAGCTGAGAGTGCTCAGGCACATGGGACTGAACGAAAATCGTACTCTTTTTCGGATCGATACCGCAAGCCAGATACAGCGCCAACGTATCTAAGGTTCTTTTGCGTAACTGCGCCGGATCTTGACGAGCAGTAATGGCATGCAGGTCAACGATGCAATAAATGCACTCATAATCATCCTGCATCTGTACCCACTGACGCAGCGCACCCATGTAATTGCCAATGGTCAATTCGCCGGACGGTTGCGCACCGCTAAATACGATAGGCTTGATTGGGTTACTGGATACAGTGGTTAACTCAGTGGGTTTACTCATTTTATACTTCCTGATCTTTTAAAGACGACAGCCCGATGGCGGGCAACAGATCGGCAAAATGCTCCAGCACGCAATCGGGGTGACTGGTGGCAATAGCTTCGCCGTAGTTATATCCATAGGTCAGCCCAATACAAGGGCAACCCGCGGCCTGCGCAGCCATAATGTCATTACGCGAATCGCCGACAAACAGCATTTCGCTGGCGCGAAGGCCAAGTTTAGCTAACAGTAAATAGAGCGGGGCCGGATGCGGTTTTTTCACTACCACATCGTCGCCACCAATAATTACTGAGAAATAATCTGCGATACCCAGTGATGCCAGCAAAGGAGCAACAAACGGCGTCGGCTTATTGGTAATCAGCCCCATCGGCAAACCATGGGCTGCCAGTTGAGCCAGCGTAGCTTTCACTTGCGGGAATAGCTGGCTCCCCTGTTCAACCGTTTTGGCATAATAGTGATCAAACAGCTCACGGGTATGTACCACTGACTGAGCATCCGGCTCATGACCTGCCCAGCGTAGCGCCCGCTCAACCAAAATATCAGCGCCATTGCCAATCCAGGTGGACACCAATGCATTACCGGCAACCGGTAAACCCTGATGCTGTAACGCCATATCAATGGCACTGGCAAGACCCGGCGCACTATCAACCAATGTACCGTCCAGATCGAACGCCACACCACGGATAGCATCGAATTTAGTCATGAGCAGACATCGCCAGCTCACTGCGCATAGCATCAATCACCGCAGCATAATCCGGTTGGCTGAAAATAGCTGAACCCGCTACAAACATATCAGCACCAGCCGCCGCAATCTGGCGAATATTGTCGACTTTCACCCCGCCATCCACTTCCAGGCGAATGTCATAGCCACTGGCATCAATCAATTTACGTACCTGACGTAACTTATTCAGTGTTTCAGGAATAAATGACTGCCCGCCGAAACCGGGGTTAACTGACATCAACAAGATGACATCCAGCTTATCCATTACATAATCAAGGTAACTCAGCGGCGTAGCAGGGTTAAACACCAAGCCCGCCTTGCAGCCATTCTCTTTGATCAGTTGTAAGGTGCGGTCGACGTGTTCAGAGGCTTCGGGATGGAATGAAATATACGTGGCACCCGCTTTGGCAAAATCCGGGACGATACGGTCAACCGGTTTTACCATCAGATGCACATCAATCGGCGCGGTAATACCATAGTCACGCAGTGCCTGACACACCATCGGCCCGATGGTCAGATTAGGAACGTAATGATTGTCCATCACATCAAAATGCACAACATCAGCCCCGGCCGCGAGCACCTTGGCGGTATCTTCCCCCAAACGGGCAAAATCGGCTGACAGAATAGATGGGGCAATTAAAAACTTTTTCATCCGCGTCTCCAAACGTATCTCTTTGTTCTATAAAACATCTTCCCGACAGATGGCGCATCTACGTCAGGGGTTCTATTTCATAAACCATTGGGTTTGAATCTTTACCGGGCGGTATTTCCGCTCAGCTATACAGCGCCAAAAGCTCGTTCACTTTACTACGACCAAGAATATTACGGCTGATAGTACGGCGCGCTTTCACCACATGCAGTGACGCCTGATGATACCAATTGCGCGTCAGTTCTGTGTCGTGGTTAGAAATCAGAACTGGAATCTTGTTTTCGGCCGAAAGTTGATAAGCCAGACGAGCCAGATTCTGTTGATCCACAATGCCAAAGTTATTGGTGTGATATGCCGTAAAATTCGCCGTCGCTGACAATGGCGCATACGGAGGATCGCAATAAACTACCGCCCCATGCACTGCTTTTAAGAGAGTTTCCTGATAATGCTCACAAACGAATACCGCATTTTGCGATTTTTCAGCAAACCAATACAGCTCTACCTCAGGGAAATAAGGTTTTTTATAACGACCAAAAGGCACATTGAATTCACCGCTCAAATTATAACGACACAGGCCGTTATAACAATGGCGATTCAGATAGAGAAATAATAATGCGCGGCGATAAGCATCAGTACTGGCGTTAAACTCTTGACGCAGTAAGTAAAACTGCTCGGATTTATTGAAGTCGCCCGTAAACAGAACACGGGCGTCACGCACAAAATCATCAGTGCGTTCCTTCACGATATTGTAGAGGTTGATAAGATCGCTGTTGATATCGGCCAGTATGTAAGACTCATACTCAGTGTTAAGAAACACCGAACCCGCACCGACGAATGGCTCTATCAAGCAGTCTCCCGCTGGAAGATGGCGTCGTATGTCATCAACCAGCGGATATTTCCCACCAGCCCATTTTAAAAAAGCGCGGTTTTTCTTCATGCCGTCAGTTAGCTACTTAATAATTCAGAGCCGCAGATTGTACTCTGTTTCAAACAGCACATCAGCGCACAAATAAGAATGATTTATTTTTTAAGGTCTTGCTGCACTTGTTGTACAGGTTTAACCCACGGTTTTTTCGCCTGAACATCGGCTGGTAGCGTCGTGATGGCCCTTTTTGCATCAGCAGAAGAGGGGTAGTTACCACTTACTAAAATATACCAAGGTTTACCATCACGTTTAGTTTCATAGACATGATAGTCAGTTAATTTTTGCTGTTTAGCATAGGCATTCAATGTGTCTGAGCGTGATGCGCTGCTCAGTTGTAACGTGAAATGGTTACCTGGTGCATTCTTTAAGGTGCTACTGCTGCCAACGGAACCTGATTTGGTCACCGCAGATGCCGCTGGAGAAACCACGGTGGTCGGTTTTTTATGGTTGCTGGTTGGCAGCTTAGCTGCTGTCGTAGCTTGCTTCTGCGACGGGTGGGTAATGGTTTCACCCGTAACCGGTGCCGGTACTTTAGCCCCTTTTGAACCAGAAACCGTTGCAGGTGCCGTCGGCAAGGTCGATGTCTGACCGTCGTTCATATTCTGAGACAAGGTATCAACCTGCCCCTGAGTTTGAGAAAGTGCATCAGACATATTGCCTGGCAATTCAACACGCTGAGTCGGGCTATTCGCCGCAGGCGGCACTGAAGCCTCAGTTGGCGTTGGCGAAATTGGCGGAGCACTAATATCCTGTGGCTGAGCCGAGTTCTTCACGCCATTGGCATCATGACCGTCGCTGGCATTGTTTGTCACACCGGGCTGAGTGTTATTGCCGCTAGTGAGTGAAGATGAATCAGACAGATTAATATTTCTCGCCGCATCAACATTCGGGTTTTGCTGGGATGCTTCATGCTCAGTCGGGGCTTTCAGGGCTGAACCGATGGCGATAATGATCAACAAAAGCACTAAAATGCCGATACCAATCATGATGTGTTGGCGTGAAACAGCAAGCTTAGGTCCGGCCGAGGACTTACGGGCACGTGTAGGACGACGGTCACTGCTATCTGGTTTCAGATCGTCTTCCGGCTTTAAATCATCCATCTAAACCCTCCAACTAGAGGCAAAAGCCCACCGCATTGATAGCTGCGATCTGGCTGATTGATTTTACTGACTGCAAACAGGCTAAACAGCCCGCAGCAAAGGAATATGATGTTCTTATAGTACAACATCTTAGAACTTATGCGCATACCCTTCGTACTTGAAGCCGCAAAGGTGCTAGCCACCCTCTCTTCCAAATCGCTAACTTGCGTCAGCTCAGCAGAATTATGAGCCTCATCAGGGATTACCCTGCGGGCCAGCACAAGTGTTGTTCAAAATGGTTTACAACCAATTTGCCTTTCCCTTGTTGCCTACAAGCTACTCCAATAACTTTGGGTATCGAACATATAAATATCGGACTTATGCCATTTTTATAACTGGCAATCAGCTATCGATGCCAACACCGTGTCATGTGCAATACCGCTACGGATTTCTGACTTACCGATAGCCGTTGGCAGTACCAGACGAAGCTCGCCTGCCAGCACTTTTTTATCCCGCATCATATGCGGCAGATAAGACTCTGGTGTCATTTCCTGCGGCCCGCAGACCGGCAGACCGGCTCGTAACAGTAGTTGTTTGATACGCCCAACATCACTAGCTGAGAACTGACCCAATCGACGGGAGGTGTGTGCTGCCATCATCATACCCGCAGCAACGGCTTCGCCGTGTAACCAGACGCCATAGCCCATTTCAGCCTCAATAGCATGACCATAAGTATGGCCCAAATTGAGTAATGCGCGCATACCGCTCTCTTCACGTTCATCGGCAGCAACAACATCGGCTTTTAATTCGCAGCAACGGCGGATGCAGTAAGCTAACGCTGACATATCCAGTGCGAGTAATGCATCGATATTATCTTCTAACCAATCAAAGAAAGCCGCATCAAGAATGATGCCATATTTGATAACTTCAGCCAGCCCGGAGGCAAGCTCACGCGAAGGGAGAGTGTTAAGGCAATTAAGGTCAACCACTACCGATGCTGGTTGATAGAACGCACCAATCATGTTCTTGCCCAGTGGATGATTTACTGCGGTTTTGCCACCGACAGAGGAATCCACCTGAGACAGTAAGGTAGTAGGAACTTGAATAAAGCGAACGCCGCGCTGATAGCAAGCCGCAGCAAAACCGGTCAGGTCGCCTACTACACCGCCACCTAAGGCAACAAGTGTAGTATCACGACCATGCGGTTTTTCCAGAAGGGCAGAAAATACCTGCTCCAGAACACTCAGAGATTTGTACTGCTCACCGTCAGGTAAAATCACCTGATCAACTTTAATGCCACTTTGTTCCAACACTGCCCGGAGCGAATCCAGATAGAGTGGAGCCAGCGTTTGGTTAGTTACCAGCATTACCTGGTCACCCGCCTTTAGTGGCGCAAAAGAGGCCGAATCATTGAACAATCCGGCAGCAATCGTAATGGGGTAACTACGTTCCCCTAACGTGACAGTAATCTTCTCCATGTCGCGCTCAGTAACCTTCTTAACTTACGCCCGGAGGCATTAGTAAAATGCTAAAATCAGTTACTTTCCAGCATGTTGATAATCTGGTTAGCAACAACTTTCGCGCTTTGATCGTCAGTGCGGATGGTGACATCTGCAATTTCTTCGTACAACGGATTACGTTCTTTTGCCAGTGCTTCTAACACTTCACGTGGAGGCGCATCAACCTGCAACAACGGACGTTTTTTGTCGCGCTGTGTACGGGCCAACTGCTTCTCGATTGTAGTTTCTAAATAAACCACAACGCCACGGGCTGACAAACGGTTACGGGTTTCTCTGGATTTAACAGAGCCACCACCGGTTGCCAGAACAATGCCTTGTTTTTCCGTCAGTTCATTAATAACTTTTTCTTCACGATCGCGGAAACCTTCTTCGCCTTCCACGTCGAATACCCAGCCCACGTCAGCTCCGGTACGTCGCTCAATTTCTTGATCAGAGTCGAAAAACTCCATATTGAGTTGCTGAGCTAACTGACGACCAATAGTGCTTTTGCCGGCACCCATAGGCCCAACCAGAAAGATATTGCGTTTCTCTGCCATGTTTTTGGTATTACTAAGACTATTCGTTAATGATAACCCGCCCCGCCAATCAAATCAGCGGCGGGACCTAAACTGAAACCTCATGAGCGATAGTGCGAGATCAGACGGAAAATTATCTCAGCACTTCTGGTAGTTTGGCAACCGAATAAATCGTTGTACACGTCGTGGGAGGGAAACCATACGTTTTTATCGGCGTATCAACGTTATTAAAACCTCGGAGCTCAATTCGGTAACCCTTGTAAGCTAAATCGGAGGCAGCGTCAAATTTAGAAGCCTCCTATCACACAAAAAGTTGCAGAAAGTCACCAAGATTGGTCTGTTTTCATAAAACACCCCCCCATAAGGCTCAAGCACTGATTAGCCTTGGCGTGATGAAAATCACTAACTCCCGCCGACTTTGTTGTTGGGTGTCTTGTTTGAACAGCGCGCCCAGCCAAGGGATATCGGCCAGTATGGGCACTTTATTAACTCCCTGACTATTTTTTTGCTGGAAAATCCCCCCAAGCACAATAGTTTCCCCATCGTTTACGGTTATTTGGGTTTTTATTTCCTGCTTATCTATTAATAAAGCTTCACTATCTCCGCGTTTAATTGCCATTCCGGGCATATTTTGGCTGATTTTCAAGTTTAGAGTAATCTTGCCATTACGCAGTATTTTCGGTGTCACTTCCATCCCTAATACTGCCTCTTTAAACTCAATAGTAGGCACCCCTTTTTTACCCCGCGAGACCGTATAAGGAATATCAGAACCTTGCTTGATACTGGCAGTTTGCTGATGGGATGTCACCAGCCGAGGGCTGGCAATAATATCAACCTGATTTTCTTGCTCCAGCGCGCTCAATTCCAGTTCCAGCAGACGCCCACCGATACGGGCAACATTGAATCCAGCGCTGAGGGCGCTATTGGGGAGTGGCAAATTCACATTAAAATTATTCACTCTCAGCGCACGGGGCTGCGTTGCTTCATCCATACCCCAACGCACACCAAGTTCATGCAAATTTTCCCGACTCATAGTTACGATGTGTGCCGCTAACTGCACTTGCTGTAAAGGCAAATCCATCTCTGCCAGCCAACTTTTCAATAGTGCTAAAGAGGCGGGAGTATCGCGAATTAATAATGTATTAGTACGTTTATCTACCACTACACTACCCAGTGGCGATAGCAACCCACCTTCAGGAAGAGTCAAACTGTCGGCAACTTGTTCAGCATCAGCATACTGCAAGGCCAGGGAGAAATTATTTAGGGACTCAGATGCATCTTTCTGTTCCGCCCGTTGCTGCCTTTCCTGTATCTCCTGTTCGGTGAAAACCATCATTACCGACCCTTCGCGCTCTACTTTTAGACGGCCCATACGCAAAATAATTGCCAAAGCCTGCTCCCACGGAACATCCGCCAATCTCAGGCTGAGATTACCTTCAACCCCAGCGGCAATGACTAAATTCAGTTGCTGATAATCCGCCAGTGCCTGCAACACTACCGCTATCGGCGCATCTTGAAACTCCACGGTTACCGGCGGCCCACTTTTTGCGCTAAAGGCACGACTTGTGAGTAATACCAGCAGCAGCATCACCCCAGCACTGAGTGTTAGGGTAAGCCCACTCCGGGTTTTCGTAGTAGAAACATTCATCAGACTAATTCCTTTTATGTCCTGTATATTTGAAACGGTAAGAGTGCTTTGCTGCCCGTCCAAGCTCTTTAGTGATGATAATCATTATCTAAAACAACCCGTTAGTTAGCGCATCAGCAGCACCACTGGCTCCGATAACCCAGAGCAAAAGCCAACTAAGCCAGTATTCTGCAGGCTCACCTGCCGTGAGCCAATATGGATAACTTGCCAATTTGACAACAGCCGTGAGCCGACCACCAGCTTCTGCCAGCGGCCCTCTGGCCGCAGTATCCAACCAGAAGAGTAATCTCCTCCCCTGACAACCCCTTGTAATCGCCAATGAGTGAGTTTCTCCCGCTCACCATCACATGGCTGTGCTGATAGGTCCTGAAAAGGATTACGCCCTGTGGCGGTCAATAAGGGGTCGGCATAAGCCACAGGTGCCAGTGATACGATTATCAGAGAGACTATCTTTAGAGGCCCCATACCGTGCTCCCTTTGCCGCTACTCATTGACGCCACCTGCGAGATACTCTTTCAGGCTTAATTTCACCGACAGTACGGAATTATCACTATTAATCTCAACTAGCTGGGTCTGAACAGGGGTGGGGATTTCGGCTAGTTGACGAAATAAATGGAGCAATCCATAGAAATTGACCCGCAGAGTAGCGTGCCACTGTTGGTGCCTTATGGAATCCACTGCGGCCTCGCCAACTGGCCCGGATTGCCGCTGCCAGCGAATGACTTGCCCGCCAAACGGGGCAATCAATTCACCGGTCAGATGGGCCATTGAACTATCAAGTGACAACCACGATGCCTCCTTTTCTTTCAATACCATCATTTGCTGACGAACCAGAGAAAGTGAGGGTAACGGTGCCAAAGCCGCCTGATGATGATCAACCTGTTGCTGATGTTGAATAATCTTATCTGCGGTGAGCTTCTGCTGTTGCCATGCAGGGCGTAATAACATGCCATAAGCCATTACACTTAAAAGCCCAACAAAAACCCACTGCCCTATCAAGATTTGCCAACCCGGCCTATCCATCCAATGTTGCAGCCGCTTATTCATCACTACCTCTTTCATCACTATCTCTGTCCTGCCAGTCGGCCCAAACCGCAAAGCGAAAATTACCGTCATCCTGCTGAGCAATTTTTTGTAAATGCACTGTTGTGAAGAGAGGCAAGCGGCCTAAACGCACTAAAAAGAGATTAATTGCGGCATAACTCTGGCTAATTACCTCAAAAACCACCTTATCGCCTTGTGGTATCAGGCTGACCAACCAGCAGCTATCTGGAATTTGCTGCGATAGCTGCTGCAATAATATTGAATATCGCTGGGCAAGTTGGTGGGCCTGACGATAAATCTGAGCGCGCTGTTCCCGATGCCGTAGTTGTGCCATTGCCTGTTGCACCTCTTGATGGTGCTGGCCTAAGGCTATTTGCTGCTGGGATAGCGCTGCCAGACGGATTTGTTGGCTGGAATTTACTACCCGTGATTGCAGTTGTATTACAACCAGTAGGATGGCTAAAAACAGGCATTGGCATAAACCTAGATTGCGCCAAAAACGGTAACGGGATGATTGACGTTCTGCACGCCATAACGAAAAATTAACTTGATACATCAGTCGTCTGCCGGGCGTAATGCCAGCCCTCCGGCCAGAATAAATGCAGCGGGGGATGGTGGCAGTGGCGGTTGATACTGGGCAAAAGCCGTAAAGGGTGACCAGCCGGTGGTATTTTCAACCGGGGCATCATCCGCCACATTACTGTAATACACCGTTATCGGTATTCCACTCTGCTCGGGATAACGCGCCTGAAGTTGTCTCAGCAACGTCGGTAATGGATTGAATGTAGTAGGCGGCAGGCCTGGTGCTACATCCTCTGAGTCGGCTGCTACCACACCAAAGTCAAACGGCATGTCAGCCGATGACACCCACAACCACTCACTCTCCAAACGATGAACCAACCAATATGGTCCCGATAATCCTGCCGCCACCGCCATATAACGAAGAGCGCAGGGGGTAATATCAATCATATCGGAGGGTAAACCCGCTTGATGCAAGCACGCCTGCCATTGCTGAACTTCTGACTGACGGGCGGCGGTGATGATTAACTCACTACTGGCTGTGGTTTCACTACGATAATCGAGGGCTAAAGCCTGACTGCCGAGCGGAAAGACCTTACTTGCTGCGGCTTTGATAAAACCATCACGCTGCGGTTCGCGTAAACGCCGGTCCGGTGTCGCAATAGTGTGTTGCAATATGCGCTGTGCGGGCAATGCGATACGTAATGAAATATGTTTTGGTAATTGTTTGCGCAATAATTTGAGTTTGTCGCTAACCATATCTGGCTGTTGTAAAATACCCTCCCGCAAAACGCCAGAAGGTAAGGTTTGATGCCACCAGTAGCGCAGTTGCCAGCCATAGCGGCGTCTGACAACAGCCAAAGCGCGTATAGCATCTATTTGAATATCTAGCCCAACCTGCCAATATTGTGAGTACATCTTTGTCGACCTCCATGTCGAGAGACAATAAAAGAACGTATCCATGTTACGGGCTTGCCTTTATACTACGGCGCGGTTGTTTATAAACTGCCCAATTGACATTGAATGGGAAATCTCAGGTGAAGTTCGTAAAGTATTTTTTGATCCTTACAGTGTGTTGCATTTTACTGGGAGCAGCCTCGATATTTGGCCTGTACAAATATATTGAGCCACAGCTACCCGATGTTGCCACGCTGAAAGATGTCCGGCTGCAAACACCGATGTTGGTGTATAGCGCTGAAGGCGAATTGATCGCTCAATACGGTGAAAAACGCCGTATCCCGTTGACATTAAAACAAATTCCACCAGAAATGGTGCATGCATTTATTGCTACGGAAGATAGCCGATTCTATGAGCATCACGGTGTGGACCCGGTTGGGATCCTACGTGCTGCCTCAATTGCTATGGTTTCTGGGCGTGCCTCACAAGGGGCAAGTACCATTACCCAGCAATTGGCTCGCAACTTCTTCTTAAGCCCGGAACGGACTTTGATACGTAAAATCAAGGAAGCCTTTCTGGCCATTCGTATCGAACAGTTACTGACCAAAGATGAAATCCTTGAGCTGTACCTGAACAAGATTTATCTCGGCTACCGTGCCTATGGTGTCGGTGCGGCAGCTCAGGTCTATTTCGGCAAAGAAGTCAATGAGTTGACCCTCAGCCAGATGGCGATGATCGCCGGTTTGCCAAAAGCGCCATCCACCTTCAACCCGCTCTATTCACATGACAGAGCAGTGGCACGCCGTAACGTAGTGCTCTCGCGTATGCTGGATGAAAAGTACATCACCCAGGCGCAGTACGATCAGGCGCGCAGTGAAGAGCTGGTTGCCAACTACCATGCTCCGCAAATCGCCTTCTCAGCACCTTATCTGTCAGAAATGGTGCGGCAGGAGATGATTAAGCGTTACGGTGAGAATGCCTATACCGACGGCTATCAGGTCTATACCACCATAACCAGAAAGCTCCAATTGGCGGCAGTCGACTCATTGCGTGCCAATGTGCTGGCTTATGATATGCGCCATGGTTATCGAGGCCCGTCCAATGTGTTGTGGAAAGTGGGCGAAAGCGCATGGGGCCGCGAGCAGATTATCGATTCACTGAAAACCTTGCCGGTCTATGGCCCACTGCTGCCTGCGGTGGTGACCGAAGCTAATACAACGCAAGCAACGGCACTGTTGGCAGATGGCAGCAACGTGACCTTACCAATGTCCGGCATGCGTTGGGCTCGTCCGTTTAAATCGGATAACGCCCAAGGGCCAACACCAAAACAAGTGACCGATGTGGTGCAGCCTGGCCAGCAGATTTGGGTAAGAAAAGTAGAAGATAATTGGTGGCTGGCACAGGTGCCGGACGTCAACTCAGCCTTAGTTTCTATCGATCCAAACAATGGTGCGGTTAAAGCGCTGGTCGGCGGTTTTGACTTTAACCAAAGTAAGTTTAACCGTGCGACACAGGCACTACGCCAGGTCGGTTCGAATATCAAACCCTTCCTGTATACCGCGGCAATGGACAAAGGTCTGACGCTGGCAACCATCCTCAATGACCTGCCAATTACGCGCTGGGATGCAGGTGCAGGTACCGATTGGCGGCCAAAAAACTCACCACCGACTTACGACGGCCCCATTCGTTTACGCCAAGGTTTAGGTCAGTCGAAGAACGTGGTGATGGTGCGGGCAATGCGTGCTATGGGTGTGGATTATGCGGCTGAATACCTGCAACGCTTTGGTTTCCCGGCACAAAATATTGTGCACTCAGAATCCCTGGCATTAGGTTCCGCCTCCTTTACACCATTGCAGTTAGTCCGTGGTTACGCCGTGTTGGCAAACGGCGGCTATCTGGTCGATCCCTATTTCATCACCAAGATAACTGATGATGTGGGCAATGTGCTGTTCGAAGAGAAACCGAAGATTGTCTGTGAAGAGTGTAACTTACCGGTTATTTACGGTGACACTCAGCGCTCAGTTGTTCTGTCTGATGATAACATCGAAAACGTCGCCACCTCGCAGAACAATAACGCCAGTAATGTGCCAATGCCTGAGTTAGAAAAAGTGACGCCTGAACAGGCCAAGCTCAACGGTGACCAGCAATACGCACCCCATGTGATAAGCACGCCGTTGGCCTTTTTGATTCGCGATGCGTTGAACTCAAATATCTTCGGAGAACCGGGTTGGATGGGTACCGGCTGGCGTGCCGGGCGTGACCTGAAACGCAAGGATATTGGCGGTAAAACCGGTACCACTAACAACTCAAAAGATGCCTGGTTCTCTGGCTACGGCCCGGATACCGTGACCTCCGTCTGGATTGGCTTCGATGACCATCGCCGCGACTTAGGCCGCAGCTCTGCATCAGGGGCCATATCAGATCAGATCTCTGGTGCTGAAGGTGGGGCGAAGAGTGCGCAACCTGCATGGGATGACTTTATGAAAGCGGCCCTTGACGGTTTGCCAGAAAAACCGGTTTCTCCACCGCCGGGTATTGTCAGCGTAGTGATTGATAAGCAGACGGGTAAGTTATCCAGTGGCGGGCCAGGCAGTCGTTCAGAGTACTTTATCGAGGGGACACAACCCACCGAGTATTCAGTACATGAAGCAGGGACGACTCTAATGGATAACGGGCAGACTCACGAGCTGTTCTGATGGAGTTGTTCTGTAAACGCTGATTGCCTGAGTATCAAGACGGAGCAGCGCCAATATAAAAGCCGGGAGCTCGTAACAGAGTCCCGGTTTTTTTATCTCTGACCATTACTTATTAAGAAATGCCTGAGCCAGAAAAAGGGCACTAACATTACGGGCCTCGCGAAAATCAGGCTCATCCAGCAGTGCCATCATATTGGCGATCGGCCAGCGGACTTGTGGCAAGGGTTCCGGCTCGTCACCCTCCAGACTTTGTGGATAGAGGTTATGGGCCATAACAATATTCATTTTGCTAGAGAAATAGGACGGAGCCATCGTCAGCTTACTGAGATAATCAAAGCTTTTAGCACCAAAGCCAACCTCTTCCATCAGTTCACGATTCGCCGCCTCCAGCACACCTTCGCCCGGATCAATCAACCCTTTGGGGAAGCCCAGCTCATACTCTTCAATACCCACGGCATATTCACGAATCAGCAGGAGATCATCGCCAATAATCGGCACTATCATCACCGCTTCACGGTTTGATGGCCGCATTCGTTCATAAACGCGTTGCACGCCATTACTGAACTCCAGATCCACCGCTTCAACAGTAAACAAGCGGGAGTGGGCAACCGTTTCTATTTTAAGAATTTTAGGTTTTTGCAGGTGTTTCATGATAGCCCCAATTTAAATACTCACCGCCTATCGGACTTGCATCAGGATAACCAGAGCTATTTTATGGTTACTTAGTAAGCCACTTTTTGCCAATAACGATTAACCCAACACTTTATACTGGAATTTATTAGAACTTGATCACATTGTGCGTTAGTGAGAACCTTTATCGCAATCTCAGTTAGATATAATTTACCTGTTTTTAACATGACGTCGAGTTTAGTCAAGATTCAACCGGTTAAATTTCATCCTACCCCCACTCAACACACGTTAAAAAATGTGTTTGAAAATAGGATTATGCTGATATTACCGCTGTTTTAGCCTTGCTATCCTTATCAATCTACGGGCAGTTTAAGAGCACTTGCATTAGGTTTTTTGATGAATAATAGCGTGTAAAATGCTAGTTCACTGAATGACTCTGTTATATGCCTTGGTACTGTTTTTACGCATAATATGCATTCTTTCATAGAGTTGACGTAAGTCAGAGGCGCTCGGATGGGGATGGGATGAGCACAATAGTCTTAATATTGGCCTTACTGTTGACCAGTCTGATCGCGGTAGGTTTGTTATGGTGGTTCCGATTCCGCCACCCCGCCCCCGTAACTGCAATACTGCCGTTCGCTAAACCCATGCACCGTAAACTCACCGCGGAGGAACGGGTTAATATTGAGAATTATCTGCTCGGTCAGCAAGAGAAGCTCGGATTCAAATCTCAGTCAACTTTTGACACCCGCACACTGACGAACACCAATCTTGCGCCAGCAAAGCTGACTCTGACGCCACAAAGCGAAAATGTTTATTCGGTTACCCGCGCCATCACCCGCTACGGCGTGGCAAGTGACGAACCCAATAAATGGCGTTATTACCTTGATTCGATTGAAGTTCACCTACCGGCTTCGTGGGAGCAATATATCGCTCAGGATAATGACGTAGAACTTATCCAAACGCAGACGATTCCTTTGGTGATCTCCCTTAATGGGCATACGCTTAAAAATCACCAGGCTGAGAATAGCTACCAGCCTATTTTGCCTTCTCCAGCGCAAAATGCCTCAATCCGCAAAGCAGACAGCGAACATATAGAGCTGTTGAATATCCGCAAGGAAACCCCCGAAGAATATGCCTTACATGGTGCTAATGGCTTAAAAGAAGCCGCTGCGATCTGTCTGGCATTGTTATTACTGTTTTTCGCACTCACCGGTCCGGTGGTTACACTGCCCTGGCTGATTATTGTGGCGATAACGTTAACCGGTTGGGCATGCTGGAATATGTTCCGCCCGTTATCTGAAAAAGATTTGCGTGAAGTCCATTGCTTGAGCGGTACGCCAAAGCGCTGGGGGCTGTTTGGTGAATCGAACCAAGGGCAGATGAATAACATCTCGCTCGGGATTGTCGACCTGATTTATCCGGCCCATTGGGGGCCCTATTTTGCTCATGACCTGGGCAAGAAAACCAACATTGATATCTATCTCAACCGTCAGGTCGTGCGTCAGGGGCCTTTTTTATCCCTGCATGACGAAATGAAACATTTCCCGTTACAGCGCTGGGGGAAAAACCTGACGCTTATCGCCGGTTCACTGTTAATAATGGTGTTATTGCTAATCTATGTGCCGCTCAGCTTGCCATTGAAATTGAGTATTGCCTGGTTGCAAGGCGCACAAAGCCAGCAAGTTACTAGTGTTGAAGCTCTGGATAAAATGCCTCTGCGCATCGGCGATATGCTGAAAGCTCAGGGTACCGGTATGTGTTATGTCCCGCCGAATACTCAAAATCCGCATAGTTTTGTTTTTACGCCGTTTGATTGTTCTGGGATCTATTGGAATAACGCAGCACCACTGCCACAACCTGAATCTGACACCATTGAAAAAGCCGCCGCACTGGTGGCAACAGTCAATCAGCAGTTGCATCCGCAAGGTACTGATGCCAACGTCAACCCACAGTTGGCAACCGCCATTGAAAAATCTGGCATGATTTTACTGAATGATTTTGCAGATATCGTTTTAAAAACACAGGCATTATGCGGTGGAGATAGCGACTGTGTCCGCCTGAAAAATGCCTTGGTTAACTTAGGTAATGCCAAGAATTGGCCGGGGCTGGTTAAACGAGCACAATCTGGCACATTGAAAGGGATGAATGTGCTGTTGCGCCCAGTCAGTGCCGATACCCTGGAAAGTCTGGTTAAAACTGCTACCTCATCGTTTGTTTATCGTGAAACGCATTTGGCAACTGAAGCATTAAATAGCCCGCCGCCGGGTGGCTTCTTGCTAACCAGTGATGAAGGTAAGCAGTTAGTTAATCACCCTGCCCCTGCCGTCCCCCTGTTTGATTACAGCGCACTGGAGCAGTGGCGGGAATTACAACGGCTCTCCGGGCTGCTACTTAATACTCCATTTAAGGCCGAAGGCATCATTACCAATATCACCATTGATGCCAATGGCACACGGCATATCGCGCTACACAGTGAGCCGGATATCGTCACACTCGGCCGCTATCTGGGTACCAGCCTATTGCTGCTAATACTGATTGCCTGTCTGGCCGTGAATATCACTTTATTAATTCAACGGATACTACGAAACCGTAACCGGATGGATAATATTCAACGCTATTATGATAATTGTTTTAACCAAACCCTCACTCCCGCGCCTTTCCTGCGTTAGCTTTCTTTCAGGCCATATCATTCATCTCTGGCAGGCTCTGTAACTTTGATATGCTAGGCTAACTTTATCTGTGGCTGTTATCGGGACATCACCCTGATGGCGCTGGTATTCGTTGTAACCCGTATTATTTGTTTGCATAAAAATAATGTGATTGTGGAGTCGCTATGCCCCCAGAATTTAATTGGCAAGAGATTGATACCGTGCTGTTGGACATGGATGGCACCCTGTTGGATTTGGAGTTCGATAGCCATTTCTGGCTAAAGCAGGTGCCGGAAACCCTTAGCCAACACCGAGGGATCCCGCTGGAGCAGGCCCACAAAATTATTCATGATGAATACTTGGCAGTGCAACATACCTTAAATTGGTATTGCTTCGATTATTGGAGTGAGCGACTGGATTTGGATATTTACGCCATGACCACAGCCGCTGGCAACCGGGTTCGTCTGCGCCAGGATACTGAGCCGTTTTTGTCCAGTTTACGCCAGCAAGGGTTACAAACCATTTTGCTCACCAACGCCCATCCACACAGTCTGGCAGTCAAAATTGAGCATACTGCACTGGACCAGCACCTTGATTTATTACTTTCCACCCATACATTTGGTTATCCGAAGGAAGATCAACGACTGTGGCAAGCTGTCGCGCAGCATACCGGGCTGAATCCGGCCAGAACCTTATTCGTCGATGACAGTGAAACGATTCTGGATGCCGCGCGCACATTTGGTATCCGCTACTGTCTGGGTATAGAAAATCCGGATTCCAGTTGTGCTGACAAAGC
The DNA here is from genome assembly GCF_048593855.1 of Yersinia sp. 2542 StPb PI. Classification (NCBI taxonomy): domain Bacteria; kingdom Pseudomonadati; phylum Pseudomonadota; class Gammaproteobacteria; order Enterobacterales; family Yersiniaceae; genus Yersinia; species Yersinia sp. 2542 StPb PI. Next base: position 9,479 of record NZ_JAZGQA010000001.1, on the reverse strand, counting down.
ATTTCACAGCCACCCTGCAATCAATGATTACCGTAAGCTATTACCCGCGCTACAGTTACGTGGTGACTAAAAAGATGTTTAGCCCTATAGCCTAAATAATTCGCGTTGCAACAAGGCGACCAACACGCATGCGACGTGAAATATGACGGAGATAACAGGCAGGAGTATTCATGAAGGATAAAGCAGTTTCTGACGAATCGGTTCGGCTGGATAAATGGCTTTGGGCAGCCCGGTTTTATAAAACCAGAGCAATCGCCCGGGAAATGGTGGATGGCGGTAAAGTCCACTACAACGGCCAGCGCGGTAAACCGAGCAAGTTGGTTGAACTCAATGCTGAAATCCGCCTGCGTCAGGGCAATGATGAACGCACGGTGCGGGTATTGGCATTACACGGTCAACGCCGTGGTGCAAGCGAAGCACAGGCATTGTATGAAGAGACTGAAGCCAGTATTGCCAATCGCGATAAGGTGGCACAGGCGCGTAAACTGAATGCCCTGACCATGCCACATCCTGACCGACGGCCGGATAAAAAAGAGCGTCGCAACCTGATTAAATTTAAACAAGGCGAGTCTGAGTAAACCCTATAGATTTCAACATGCAGGACGGCAGCCCACACACCTGCAACTTGAAAGATGACGGCTTTGCTTGCAGCCAGAAAGAGAGAAAACTATGTCTAATCACGACCAATTACACCGCTACCTGTTTGCTAACCATGCTGTGCGCGGTGAGCTGGTTTCAGTCAATGAAACCTACCAGCAAGTATTAGCCAATCATGATTACCCACCAGCGGTACAAAAACTGTTGGGTGAGATGTTGGTCGCAACCAGTTTACTGACCGCCACGCTCAAGTTTGATGGTGATATTACCGTGCAGTTACAAGGAGGGGATGGCCCATTGTCACTGGCAGTGATTAACGGTAATAACCAGCAGCAGATGCGGGGTGTCGCCCGCTTTAAAGGTGAAATCAGCGATGAAAGCACGCTGAAAGAGATGGTCGGCAACGGCTATCTGGTTATCACTATCACCCCGGCAAAAGGCGAGCGCTATCAGGGTGTGGTAGCACTGGAAGGGGAGACTATCGCCGCCTGTCTGGAAAATTACTTTATGCAGTCTGAACAATTACCAACACGCCTGTTTATTCGTACCGGCAGTGTGGAAGGTAAAGCCGCTGCGGGCGGGATGCTGCTGCAAGTGTTGCCAGCCGAAGAGCGCAATGAAGATGAGTTTGATCACCTGGCACAGCTTACCACTACCATCAAAGCTGAGGAGCTATTTACGCTGCCAGCGAATGAAGTGCTGTATCGTTTATATCATCAGGAAGAAGTAACGTTATATGAGCCGCAAAACGTCAGTTTCTGCTGCACCTGTTCCCGCGAGCGTTGTGCTGATGCATTAGTCACACTGTCGGAAGATGACATCACCGAAATGCTGGAACAAGATGGCAATATTGATATGCATTGTGAGTATTGCGGCAATCACTACCTGTTTGATGCCGTTGATATCGCCTCATTAAAGAGTGGTAACAGCACTTCCTCAGAACAAATTCATTAATAAGCATAATGATTGGTTGGGTGCTGACTCGTGCCCAGCTATTTCTTCTGGCGTTTCATACTTGCGACAATCCGTGTCCTATCTCTCATAACCTAGCGAAAAATAGGTCATATGTTGAAATATTTGATAGCTATCGCTGTTAATCAGAGATGAGGATTTACAATCGCTGGTAGAAAATTGACGATCCAGGAGTTATGACATGAGTGTTAAAGGAATTACCCCGCAGGAGCTCGCCGCCTATGGCATCCATAACGTCAGCGAGATTGTTTACAACCCAAGCTATGATTTACTGTTCCAGGAAGAGACCAAACCCACGCTTGAAGGATACGAGCGCGGAATCCTCACCACCACAGGAGCAATAGCGGTAGATACCGGGATTTTTACCGGCCGCTCGCCAAAAGATAAATATATTGTCCGCGATGCCATCACTCAAGATACCGTGTGGTGGGCCGATCAGGGCAAAGGCAAAAATGATAACAAGCCACTGAGTCAGGAAACCTGGAGCCACTTGAAAGGGTTGGTAACCGAGCAACTGTCCGGTAAACGTCTGTTTGTTGTTGATACCTTCTGCGGTGCTAACGCCGATACTCGCCTGCAAGTTCGCTTTGTCACTGAAGTCGCGTGGCAGGCTCATTTTGTCAAAAACATGTTTATCCGCCCATCAGACGAAGAACTGGCCCATTTCGAGCCTGATTTTATCGTCATGAATGGCGCTAAATGCACCAACCCGGACTGGAAAGAGCAAGGTCTGAATTCCGAGAACTTTGTTGCCTTTAACCTGACAGAACGTATGCAGCTCATTGGCGGCACATGGTATGGCGGCGAAATGAAGAAAGGTATGTTCTCGATGATGAACTACCTGCTGCCACTGAAAGGCATTGCTTCCATGCACTGCTCGGCCAACGTCGGCGAGAAAGGCGATGTGGCTATCTTCTTCGGCCTGTCTGGTACCGGTAAAACCACGCTGTCGACTGATCCAAAACGTAAGTTGATTGGTGATGACGAACACGGTTGGGATGATGACGGCGTATTTAACTTTGAAGGTGGCTGCTACGCCAAAACCATCAAGTTATCTGAAGAGGCAGAACCGGATATTTATCATGCAATTAAGCGTGATGCCTTGCTGGAGAACGTGGTAGTACTGGCCGACGGTACCGTTGATTTCAATGATGGTTCCAAAACGGAAAACACCCGTGTTTCTTACCCGATCTATCATATTGAAAATATCGTTAAACCGGTTTCTAAAGCGGGTCATGCCACTAAGGTTATCTTCCTGACTGCTGATGCCTTTGGTGTATTGCCACCAGTATCACGCCTGACAGCAAATCAAACCCAATATCACTTCCTGTCTGGCTTCACCGCTAAACTGGCTGGTACTGAGCGCGGTGTAACTGAGCCAACACCGACCTTCTCAGCCTGTTTTGGTGCAGCTTTCTTGTCGCTGCATCCAACACAATATGCAGAAGTGCTGGTTAAACGTATGCAAGCGGTGGGCGCACAAGCCTATCTGGTCAATACTGGCTGGAATGGTACTGGCAAACGTATTTCCATCAAGGATACCCGTGGCATCATTGACGCCATTCTGAACGGTGAGATTGATAAAGCAGAAACCTTCACTCTGCCAATCTTTGATCTGGCGGTGCCAACAGCATTACCGGGCGTGAACCCAGAGATCCTCGATCCTCGTGACACTTACGCTGATGTGGCGCAGTGGCAAGAGAAAGCCGAAGATCTGGCGAAGCGTTTTACCACTAACTTTGATAAGTATACTGATACCCCAGCAGGTGCTGCATTGGTTAGCGCAGGGCCAAAGCTCTAAGTTAGCGTTGATTTTGTAATGATTATGGAAGGGACACATTTGTGTCCCTTTTGTTTTTCGCAAATCAAAAATGGATTAGATCAGGTTTGGTGGATGAGTGATCGGGGTCGAGTGCTCATTATTAATTGTTCAGTTATCCGGTTCGGTTGACATGAGTTCAGTGATTAACTTATCTCCGTAGCCTCAACCGCCAAAGGGGTCACAAGCGCGTGACTCCCTTGGAACCTTGGGACTCACCCCTTCGGGGCCGCTGCTAGCAGCGTTCAAATCTGCTCCCAGCAGATTTGTCCATGGCGGCTCACTCGGGCCACCGTCTTGGTCGGTAATATTCCTGATTGCGCTTAACATCAAAAGAGAAAATCAAAATCATGGTTTTAGATTCTGAAGTTTAAAAGCACATTTGAGCAGCCGAGTGAAGAATGGAGCAAGGGAAATCCGCCATGGACGGCGGATTTAGGCGTCATGAGCAGGGATGCGAATAAAGCCGTCCCGCCAGCGAAATGATGAGTGAGGGAACCCACGCAGTGGGCAGGCGATACGTGCGAAGCGCGGGATTCCACAAGGGTGCGCGCCCGCACCCTTTGGCGGTTGAGGCTACGGAGGTTAAGTAAACTCCATTGCTTTAACAACCGAACCTGATCACCATACTAAATAACCAAAATAAAACTCACACCACCGCAGGTGGCTTAGGCTTCATATCTAACGGCAACGGAATATACGCCCGGATCCGTAAACCGCCCCGCTCACTGGTACCGATATCCAACGAACCGGCGTGGGCATCAATAATCCGCTGCACAATCGCCAAGCCCAGCCCAGTACCACTGGTACTCCGCGCGCTATCGCCACGCACAAAAGGCTGGAACAGATGCTTCAAATCTTCAGGCTTGATACCAGGGCCGTCATCCTCAACCTGGAACCACGCACGCTGTAGCTCAGTGCCACTACTGACTTTTATCCAGCCATTACCGTAACGCGCCGCATTCACCACCATATTGGCCAACGCACGCTTAATCGATAACGGATGGATATCCACCAGCACTTCACCTGCACACAAATCAGTCTCGATTACCCGCTCATAACCACTTTCAGCCGCGATCACTTCACCGAGTACGGCATTCAAATCACTCGACTCTGTCGGCATCTCCTGCCCGGTGCGTAGATAATCGATAAATTGCTCAATAATGGCGTTGCACTCTTCGATATCTTTATTGATTGACTCAGAAAGGTATCCATCGGCTTCACTCATCATTTCAGTCGCCAAACGAATACGGGTCAACGGCGTGCGTAAATCATGGCTAACCCCAGCCATCAGCAAGGTCCGGTCATCCGCCAACAACTTCACGCCGGCGGCCATTTGGTTAAATGCCCGGGTAACCGAACGCACCTCTGACGCACCATACTCTCGTAACGGCGGCGGAATAATCCCTTTCCCCACCTGCAAAGCAGCATGTTCCAGCTCAACCAATGGCCGATTCTGAATACGGATAAACAGCCAGGCTCCCCCTACAGCCAATAACATAATTGCCAGGGTATAACGGAACAGTGGCGAGAAATCGCCCTGATGGATCTCAGTTAATGGCACTCGTACCCAAATATCCGGCGATAACCACGTCTTTAGCCAGACAACAGGGGAGTTTTTATTAACTTCGACCCGAACATCGGTTGGCCCACCCAATTGTTGGGCCATTTGATCACTGAGAAATTTGTAATGCTGTGCCCAACGCAGGCCACTTTCCTCCGCCGCAGCATTGGTATAAAGCGAAATCCCCAATTCACGGTAAATCTCACGCCGAAACGCCGGCGGGACTTCAAGTAGCGTGCCATCTTCCAATTGCAGCCGGTCAGTCATCAGCATACGAACTTCATACGCCAACACTTTGTTAAACTGCTGCAAACTGGGCAAGATGGCGAAATTCAGCACCACCAAATACGTGGTGACCAGACTGACGAACAGCAAGGTCACAATCAGTAATAAGGTTCGGGCAAATGAGCTACGTGGAGAAAAGCGCCATCGCCTCATGCTTTACTGCCGTCCGGTACAAATACGTAGCCCAAGCCCCATACAGTTTGGATATAGCGCGGATGCGCCGGATCTTCCTCGACCATACGGCGCAGACGTGAAATCTGTACGTCGATGGAACGCTCCATCGCACTGTATTCGCGACCTCGGGCCAGATTCATCAGCTTATCGCGTGACAACGGCTCACGTGGATGACTCACCAAGGCTTTCAGCACTGCAAACTCACCACTAGTCAGTGGCATAGGCTCATCTTCACGGAACATCTCGCGCGTGCCTAAATTGAGTTTGAACTTACCAAACGCAATCACTGCTTCTTCCTGTGAAGGTGCACCCGGTAGCTCGTTAGCCTGACGGCGTAACACCGCACGAATACGGGCCAGTAATTCTCGGGGGTTGAATGGCTTAGGAATATAATCGTCAGCACCAATTTCCAATCCGACGATACGGTCAACTTCCTCACCCTTCGCCGTCACCATAATGATCGGCATCGGGTTACTTTGGCTACGCAGACGGCGGCAGATAGATAGGCCATCTTCACCCGGTAACATCAGATCAAGCACCATCAGGTGGAAAGACTCACGGGTCAGCAAGCGATCCATCTGTTCAGCATTGGCAACGCTGCGCACCTGGAAACCTTGCTCTGTTAGGTAACGTTCCAACAGCGCGCGCAGGCGCATATCGTCATCAACGACCAGAATCTTGTGATTCTCTTGCATTTTATTACTCCCAAAGGCCGTATTGCTCGAACCTGTACATTGTTAAAAAAACTTACTTTATACCCTAAATAATTCGAGTCGCAGGAAGGCGGCAACTGAGCGAGCCCCCGGTCACTTACATGAGTCAGTGACGGAGGGTGAACGAAGGAAGCCAACACACATGCAGCTTGAAGTATGACGTGTATAACAGACAGCTTTTTATGGTATACATTCTAGTCGAAATTGTTACAAAGCTTATTGTTGTGCCTAATTATCAACACTTTCGTCAAATGGGCGGTAGCGGATCTCTAATATCCAGTAGGTTGCTTCACCATTTGGTGTCTGAACCGTCACCTCATCCTCCACCTGCTTGCCAATTAAGGCACGGGCAACCGGTGAATCGATAGAAATCCATTTTTTTGCCGGATCAAACTCATCCGGCCCAACCAGGCGAAAGATGCGCTGCTCTTCTAATTCATTTTCTACCCGCACCCAGGCACCAAAAAAGACTTTTCCTTCCTGACGCGGGTCAGGGTCGACAACTTTCAGCACCTCAAGGCGTTTGGTCAGAAAGCGTACCCGGCGATCAATCTCTCGTAGCCGCTTCTTACCATAGATATATTCAGCATTTTCCGAACGGTCACCCATTGCTGCGGCTTCAGACACCGCCTGTGTTACCACCGGGCGCTCTTCCCGCCACAGATAATGCAATTCACGATCCAGCGCCTGCCAGCCTTCGCGGGTAATGTAATTACTTTTCGCCATATAATTATCCCTTTGGCATTGATGCTTCTACTATACCCTAACTTTTTACCGATAAGTCCACGTTACCTCAAGCTCTGCTGCCGCTCTACTGGCAATTTATCCGGGCAATCCGTATAACTATCTTCTGCCATTTTTCCTACTCACTATCAGACTTGACATCAGACTTATGAATGAACAACTGAGCAGCATTATTGCAAGCGAACTACAGGCGCGGCCGGAGCAAGTTATCTCTGCTATCCGCCTGCTTGATGAAGGTAATACCGTGCCGTTTATTTCGCGGTATCGTAAGGAAGTTACCGGCGGGTTGGATGATACCCAGTTGCGCCAGTTGGAAAGTCGTTTGGGCTATCTGCGTGAACTCGAAGAGCGCCGCCAAACCATTCTTAAATCAATTGAAGATCAGGGCAAGCTCACTGAGCAATTGGCCGGTGCCATCAATGGCACCATGAGTAAAACTGAGCTTGAAGATTTATATCTCCCTTATAAACCGAAGCGCCGCACCCGTGGTCAGATTGCGATTGAAGCCGGTCTGGAGCCATTGGCGGACAGTTTATGGCATGACCCACAGCAAGAGCCAGAACAGGTTGCTCTCGCTTATGTTGATGCCGATAAAGGTGTTGCAGATACGAAAGCGGCACTGGATGGTGCACGCTATATCCTGATGGAGCGCTTTGCAGAAGATGCAACCCTACTGGCGAAAGTGCGCCAGTACTTGTGGAAAAATGCCCATTTAGTGTCAAAAGTGGTGGAAGGTAAGGAGCTGGAAGGGGCTAAATTCCGCGATTACTTTGGCAGCCACGAACCTATCGCCCATGTCCCTTCTCATCGCGCACTGGCTATGTTCCGTGGCCGCAACGAAGGCGTGTTACAACTGGCACTGAATCCTGATCCGCAGTTTGACGAACCGCCGCGCGAAAGTCAGGGCGAGCAGATAATTATTAACCATCTCGACCTGCGGCTGAATAATGCGCCAGCAGACGGTTGGCGCAAAGCGGTGGTCAACTGGACCTGGCGTATCAAAGTGCTGATGCATCTGGAAACCGAGCTGATGAGCACCCTGCGCGAACGAGCCGAAGATGAAGCAATCAACGTATTCGCCCGTAACATGCAAGATCTGTTGATGGCAGCCCCTGCCGGCATGCGCGCCACCATGGGCCTTGATCCGGGCCTGCGGACTGGGGTGAAAGTGGCGATAGTGGACGCTACCGGCAAGCTGGTTGCCTTTGATACCATCTATCCTCATACCGGGCAGGCTGCTAAAGCCGCCGCCGTGGTGGCCGCCCTGTGCATCAAGCATCAGGTTGAACTGGTGGCTATCGGGAATGGTACCGCATCGCGGGAAACCGAGCGTTTCTTTGTCGAGCTACAGCAACAGTATCCGGCGGTCACCGCGCAAAAAGTGATTGTCAGCGAAGCAGGGGCCTCGGTTTACTCCGCCTCTGAGTTGGCGGCGCTGGAGTTCCCAGATCTGGATGTCTCCATCCGTGGTGCAGTGTCTATTGCCCGGCGGTTACAAGACCCACTGGCTGAACTGGTAAAAATTGACCCAAAATCTATCGGGGTCGGCCAGTATCAACATGATGTTAGCCAAAGCCAACTGGCGAAAAAGCTGGATGCGGTAGTGGAAGACTGCGTAAACGCCGTGGGTGTGGATTTAAACACCGCGTCAGTGCCGTTACTGACCCGGGTTGCGGGTTTAACCCGCATGATGGCGCAAAACATTGTTAGCTGGCGTGATGAGAATGGCCGCTTCCATAACCGTGAGCAATTGCTCAAAGTCAGCCGCCTCGGGCCGAAAGCCTTCGAGCAGTGTGCCGGCTTCCTGCGTATCAATCATGGCAATAACCCGCTGGACGCATCAACCGTGCATCCAGAAGCCTACCCGATTGTTGAGCGCATTTTGGCTGCAACTGAACAGGCCTTGCAGGACCTAATGGGTAATGCTACCGCGCTGCGTAATCTTAATGCGCGTGATTTCACCACCGAGCAATTTGGTGTCCCGACGGTCACCGATATCCTACGCGAGTTAGAAAAGCCAGGCCGTGACCCACGCCCTGAGTTCAAAACCGCAACCTTCGCTGAAGGTGTAGAGACACTCAATGACCTGACTCCGGGCATGATCCTCGAAGGCTCGGTCACTAACGTGACCAACTTTGGTGCCTTTGTTGATATTGGTGTTCATCAGGATGGTTTGGTACATATTTCATCACTGGCGGATAAGTTTGTCGATGACCCACATAAGGTGGTGAAAGCCGGGGATATCGTCAAAGTGAAAGTCATGGAAGTGGATTTGCAACGCAAGCGCATTGCCCTGACCATGCGCCTTGATGAACAGCCTGGTGAAGGCGGCCCGCGTCGTGGTAACAATGGCGCTAATAGTGCGAATAGCAGCACCAAGGGCCGTAATGACAATCGAGGTGCCAGCCAGCCTCGTAACAGCAATGATTCGAACAGTCGCCCAGCAGCCAAGGGCCGGGCAGACAGTAACTCTGGTAGCAACAGTGCCATGAGTGATGCACTGGCGGCGGCATTTAAAAAACGCTGATATCTCTACTTAGGGCCACGTTGGTGGCCCTTTTTTCATTTACGTTTTTGTTTCAAATTATCGCGACATCTTTAATATTTCCTC
>NZ_JAZGQA010000019.1:0-36107 GCF_048593855.1 Yersinia sp. 2542 StPb PI | reverse complement strand
CGACTTCATTTCAATTTTTAAATATCTACGCATAATATTAAGAAATTCATTAATTGCGTTTTCTATGCCTGGTAGATTTACTGCATCGAGAGGAATTTCTTTTTTAGTTGCTTCTCGGATGATGCTTTCGCAATTTTTAAAACTCTTTTCTATACTTTTATATTCTAGATTATCAGTGTTAAGTAGGAGAAGCACTGAATTGGTATAACTGTTTAACTTTCTTGCAGCCTCAAATAATTCAGAGACATCTTGCATTTCTATACTTTTACCAGCGGCAATAAGAACTTTACGCTTGGCAAGCATCAGCGAACCGATAATTTCAACTTCAGCCGCATACTGTGCACTAAAATCCCTAATTTTATTATTCATCTCAATACTCTGAGTGAGCTTAAGTTGAGATGTCAGCAGTTTATTACTATTTGTTATTGATTTCCATGCAATCAAAGCAGGGATTGCTCCAGCGATGAAAGAACCAGCAACTGTTGCAATTACTGCTTCCCAAGCAAATCCAGAGTCAATAATTATTTTAGGAACTTTACTAATAGCAAGATAACTATTTGAAATAATGTGTTCCGGTATAAATGGAATCCCTTGCCATGCCATTATGCAATACCTATAAATATGAAAAACAAATCATAACCGTGGCTTAAGCTCATTAATAGGCGCTAAAGCGAATAAACCTCGCACAAAGGCGAGGTTTGTTTGACTGGATAAGCGCTACTGCACAACCAACTCTTATCACACTAGAACACTTTATGCGTAGCGCACTAATCCTTTTTTATCATTTTCATGAATATGTTGGATTTGGGTATAAGGGTCCATCTCAAGAACAGCACCAGTCATTGCTAGACAACCATCTACAAAACCCTCTGCCACCTGCATCTGCTGGCGAACTCGCCCCTCAGATACTTTGTATCGCTTCGCTATCTGGCGCTTTGAAACACCAAGAATGTAATGTAGGCATATCAGTGAGTATTCATGCGTCAATCGCCGGGCCTTTAACTGTCCTACTGCTGCATCAACGATCAGGCCATCATCATCACAGCAAGATTCTTTACGGCTCGATGTAACTGGCAATAGCCCCTTAAATCCCGCCGCTATAGATGAATAATCAGTACCGGAATTATCACGCGCCCAAACGCCCCAGCGGGCCAAAACTAAAGAAATGTCTCTCATGCTAAAGCCCCTATACCGATTGAACGATCCATAAAGCGGAATAATAGAACTATCTGGTTTCCGTACTTCTCTTCCCACTCGCGCTGGTTGGCATGTAATTCATCGTGACAGTTGCGGCACAAAGGGAAGGTGAACAGGTCATGGGCCTTGGTTGCCATGCCGCCCTGCCCGTGTCCGATGATGTGGTGAGGGTCACAGTCGCCATTGCCACAACCGCAGCAAGGCTGTGATTTCACCCATTGCAGATATTTCCGGCTCTCCCAGCGCCGCAGTTTTGGCCTGAGCATAAAACCTGCTGGCGGCTCGGCATCAACTTTTAAGGCTAGCGCTGGCTTTACTGCTACTTCCGCTGGTGGGTTAGCTTTAGCTACTTTCTTGGCTACAACCTCTTGCGGTGCTGGCGACCAGGTAATATCGCTTTCCTTTGTACCGCCAGTTTCGATCACTGCTGGTGGCATATGCAGAGAGGAACGAGCGATAGAATCAGGTAGCAGGTCATAAACCTCGTTAACCACCGCCCACCAACACAGCTCCGGCATGGTAAGCTGGTGACCCTCAGTAAAGCGGAAATAACCACGAATTGTCTCAATCAACCAAGTGATAAGGTTGGAAGTTGCTAGCTGATCTAACCGTGGGATGTTTTGCCCACTAAGCCGGTTGTCACATGCCCAACACAAGCGGATAGATTTCCCTTTATAGCTGAGCGTTGTCAGGTTCTTATCGTGATAGCTTTCGTTTGGGTGAACCCACTGGCACCCTTTTAATAGCCCCACTCGAGCCTCAAGCACTCGAGGGCCACCAGCAGCGCGGATAACCCTTTCATGTTCAAAGAATGGCAGCAGGCGTGGATCGTTAGCCAGTTGCTGATCGACAAAAGGCAACCTGCCGGCGGGAAGCGATTTAAACTCTTCCGGCTCACTGGCCACCAGCAACCGACCCGACATGTAAGGCATCAGGTCCGGCCCCGGCTTTAAAAAGACGAGGCCAAGCTCACGCTGAATAAATGGAGTTAATAACGCCCTCATGCTGCTTTAGCCGTCATCATTAATTTAATGAGTTCAGCCACTTTCGATTCATAGAAATGTGGTTGCGTCTCACGTGGATTACCCGGACTGGTGAGGTTCTTGCCATAAAGCAGCCCTTTTGACGTCACTGACCAAAAGTATTTAATCCCCCCTTTGGCTTTTGGTGATGTGCTCGGACGGGATCGGCGTTCAACAATACCCAACTCGGCCAGACGACCAAATGCTACTGTCGTTCTAATGGGGATTGACCGAGATTTAAGTACCGTACTCAGTGCCATAGTTGGACGGCTTGAGCCGTCGACAGCATCAGAAGGGGCATCAATGGCATATTCAGGTGCTAGATTTGGTAAGCCGATCGCTTGCTGTAACTTTTGGCAAGCACCAAGAACAGAGGAATTGGAAAGATTGAGTTCTTTACGCATGAACTCTAACAAAATGACACCAGCCTGCATTTTATCTGCTGATGGGTTTGCTGCGGTAATTGAATGGCTGACAACTAGATCGAATGTTCGGATCACTTTCAAACTGAATGATGCACTAATCCACATAGCATAGGCATACACCAATTCTTTACAGACATAAGTACCCTGCTCGATACCACCACGCACGACATGAACGGGTTGTTCCATAGGCGAGTTGCTAATCTGCAACTCGGTCACTAACTGAACAGCTTGTTCGTTCCTGAGCCAAAACGCTGGTTTATGTTTATCTAACGCACCAGCAGCACGATGTAAGTCATTCAGGCAGTAACGACCAGAATTATCGAGACGAACGGAAACACCCTCAATTACGAGTAACTGATTCATAATTCACTCCACACATTAGCTTTATCAAGTCTCTCCAATCCAATGTCCGCACAATTGGAGAGGTGAATAACTGCACAAACACTGTACATCAATACAATATCAACGAGGAACATTTTTATTCACCTCACTGATAACTATCTCTATCTTCCCTCCCTTGATGATTGGTCCCCACTCAATCGTTAGCTTTTTTACCTGGCTATCATCAACCCATACACCCGCATGAGTCAGGGCATCCAAGGGCGCTTTCATAAAATTATCCAGATCCCGCCGGATAAGATTTGGAGGGTAAAAAACGATAGAGACTGCAACCGGATCGGTAATGGCTTTCGGCATCCGCCGCAACTGCTCAAGAATGCAGGCCAAAGCCTCAGATCGGAACTGACGCCCCTTAACGCTGATAAGATGGCGACCAGCTAACGGCCCCTTGCTCGGGGCGCGCCAGTAGCTATTTACCGATGGTGGAAATGGCAGGATTAGTTTCAAGCCGCCACCTCTTTACGTTCGATACACATTTCTGGGAGATTTGCCCGAACCAACGCCTCAGCAAACGGCGGTGGCACAGCATTACCACAGCGGGCTACTTGTTTATCTTTCGCATACTTAGTGCCGGTGTAGTCACGATCGATGATGTACCAGGTCGGGAAGCCCTGCGCGGCGTATAACTCATGGGGTTGCAGCATACGCATGCCAATATCGACGATCTGATAATCAATACCCTCGACCGTGACCAGCCCGAACCGGTCATTAGTCGTAACTGTATGTAGGGGATCATTCAGGCTAACGCCCTCTTTCTCATTACCGTAATATTTCAGTAAAAAGGCGCGTACCTCCCCAAAATGATTCCCTCCAGCAGTGACCGTTTGTAGCGGTTCTGTAACTTTTTGCCCTGTATTTGTACCGCGCATCTTAATGAGATTAGATGTGACCAAGGCATGATGATCAACGGTAGTTACTGTATGGGCTGGCTGTCCCAGATCAGCACCGGGGCCGGTATAGTTGCCACCGAAGTGTTTAGCTAAGAACGCAGAAACAAGCCGAGACTTGCCACCGCCGCCCGCAGTAATAGTACCGCTTGGCTCATCAACCACATGCCCCACACTATTGCCAAACTCACGGGTAATAATCGGGGCTACAAGAAGGTGCTCAGCCTTGCTAGTGATTGTCGTCAGTGGTTTACCGGCTTCATATGCCATGCGGTCGCCACCGAAACCGGTTTGACCGATACGGGCAATGATTGGGGCAATAAGGCAAGAATGATTTGTGCTACAGAGCGTATGCATCGGCTGCTCTGCAGAACGCGGTTTAGCTGAATATTTAGGTCCGCCAGCGCCAGCAATGAACGGGGTCAGCTTTGCTTCAACCATTCCTAATGCGTGACCGTTACCACCTGGACGAGCAGAACTCCCGGCGGTGATAGTTGGCAAGGGTTCATCACATTCCTGCCCAGTAGCGCCAGTCCGAAATTTAGTGATATGAGGGGTAACAACTGCATAGCCGTGAGTTTTGGTGATGGTCTGCAATGGCTGATCCAGAGCTTGACCTCGGAAACAATCGTATGAGGTTTTGGTACTGGTATGGTTGCACTTCACGATAAACGGCGTTGGGTTATCGATAACAAAGCGTTGAATGCCACGCGCAATACGTTTTAGCGTGTTCTCAGCCAGCGGCTTCTTACGCTCGAAAATACTCGGGCATGGAATTGACCAGTCAATGCATTCGGCAGCAGTGCGCCACGGTTCACGGTGTCCGCTTTGAACGTCCAACGACTTAGGATCGCCGTGAGTTGGCTCCGGCCATACCACCGGTTGCCCATCACAACGCATCACCATGAAAAAGCGCTTTCTGATGGTTGGTGCACCGTAATCACTGGCCCGAAGTTCTCTGAACTCTACAACATAGCCCAAGCCAGAAACTAAACGCTTAGCCTCAGCGCCATTGATATCAAGCCCTAAGACCTCACAGCATTCCTGTAGTGCTGGGTGCTGAGAATCAATACCGGTGGTCAACATGCCAACGAAAGCAGCGAATGTCTCGCCAGCGCGAGCAGGATCAGGATGCTCGGTACCATCTTCAACAGTAATCAGCGGTCCCCACGTCTTAAACTCTTCGACATTTTCCAGCATGACTACTCGAGGCTTTTTCGCCAAAGCCCAGCGCACGACAATCCACGCTAAACCACGGATCTCTTTTTTAACCGGTTTACTGCCTTTAGCTTTCGAAAAATGGCGGCAATCAGGACTGAACCATGCCAGGCCAACAGGTCTGCCGGCGGTCGCTGCTACTGGGTCAATATCAAATACTGATTCGCAGTAATGCAGTGTGTCAGGGTGGTTTGTCGTATGCATAGCAATGGCGTTTTCGTCATGATTGATGGCGATATCAACACTGCGCCCCGTTGCCATTTCGATCCCTGTGCTGGCACCACCACCGCCCGCAAAATTATCTACGATGATTTCTTTCATGCTGTTGCTCCCATAGCGGCGGTAAGTGTTGTGGCGGCAGCAATGATGGCATCAGACGGAATACCGTCTAATTTCATGCGATTGATATTGCCTAAAATTTTATGTTGCAGGTCGGCTGGTAATTCAGCAGCACCAGGTACCTTGCCAAAATACAGATTTACTTCGACTGGCCAGACAGTGTTACCGGTTTCCGGTACCAGAATAATTTCAGGAATATTTTGCGGTTGGCTTTGTGGTGCAAGACGCTCGGCCTCTCTGCGGATCTGCGCTAAGAATGCCGCGCCGGTAGTCATAAGCTGATCCAGTGAGACATAACTTGTTGCTGGCCCGCGCCACGTCTTATCAAATATCGCTATGGCGCCAGCGAAGAATGCACCGCTCGGTACCTGTTTATCATCTGCCGGAATAAACCAGCGTGGGAGGTCGAAACCAACGCGACCGCGAATGAACGCTATGTGGTCGGCTTGCTCTGGCCACCAGCTCTCTGATGTGGCGACTTTAATCAGGAAAACATAGCGCCCACCGGCGTCACGCATTGCCGCTGTGTGCTGCATGATGTGTGTCATGCCAGTGATGTATTCACCTTCATGCTGTTTAGCGCGGGAATAAGGTGGGTTACCGAACGCCGCGCCTTTAAGCTCTTTCACTCGCTCAGCCCAGTCTTGGACCAGCGCGTTATCTTCTGCCGTGTAGAAATCAGGGCATTTACTGTTTTCACCGTCGGTGAACAAATCCAGAACCAGAGGGCCAAACATCTGATTAATGCCCCAGAACAACGCATCGGGAGTACGCCACTGATCGCCAACTTCTTTCAGCAAATGAGACTCAGCCGACTTAAGCGCCGCCAATGATTGGACATATTCGGTATTGGAGAAATCAATCATGATGCAAGCCTCCGAAGTTCGTTCTCACTGACCTGATCAAGTGCCTTGGCCCAGATACCGTTCCATTCAATTCGTGCGGAGGTTTCATTCATGCGACCAAGACCGCCAGCCATGGAAAGTGCTGTTTTCTCTACGGTGTTTTGTGCCTTTCCGTGGCGTAATATCAGGCGGTCAAACGCTTCTTGTCTGGTCACCGTGTCCATCTTCGGCACTTTTGGCAGGTCGTCTGCCCGCACTTCTTTCACGGCCAGATAGCATTTTTCAGTGATCAGATAATCAAAGTTCTTGCGGCGCCACGTCTTACCCGATGATGTATCAGGGCGGTCCTCAAGCATCCAACGGCATTTCTTTGAGATGTAGCGCAGATAGGCAGACCATTTTTCCAGATTGAGATCGTATTTTTTCCAGAGAGCACGGAGCTTTGTTTGACGGTCTTTCGTCATATCCAGCACTCCGGGCATTTCTGGCAGAGTTGCGTGGTAAGCCTCCAGCACTGCTGAATAATCAATTTTTAAAGAATCAACTGGCTGCGGGTCGGTTGCCGTAGACGACTGACCAATAGTCTTTGTATTTGACGGATCTTGTTTTGAAGTTAATGACGGATCGGGGTCAACCATTGGGGGGTTGTTTGGCTGACTTTTATCAACCATTAACCCCTCAATATTTGATAGGTCAACCGTTGACCCCTTAACTATTGACCCCTCAATATTTGGGGGGGTAGTTTTTGAAGGTTGCTTTTTCTCTTTACGATAGTGTTGCTTAGCCGCGCCAGCCGCTAGCTCCAACTTTTCAACATTGAGAATGTAAAGGTTACTTAAATTGCGGCCACCAACCTTGCGCTCTTGCTTAACCAGCCAACCTTCACGCTCGAGTTCATCAATCGCAGACGATACGGTGGTTTTACTTTTAGCCCCGATCTGCTGCTGGATGGTTTCTACCGCTGGCCACGATACGCCCTCGTCATTACTGTAATCAGCCAGACGAGCCATAACAGCAACACGGGACAGAATTAGCCCCGCAAAGGCGCAACCCTCCCAAACTAGACCGTGTAATTTGCTGCTCATACATCCACCTTGGAAAACTCAGCCCTGAACCGTCTTATAGGCTTTGATAACTCGCCATGCTCATAACCATCACGCAGGTAAATAACCTCGCCTGTGGTGCTGTCATAGCGAATGACGTGAACACGAATACCACGCTTATCTTTGTAATAACGATCAAGTAATTGGATTGGGTTTGTTGTAGTTGATCCAGGGTTAGTCATACGCGGCCCCACTTACGACGAACAGCACCCACAATTCCCCGCCCCCTGCTGTGGTTGCACGGTACCCACCGACCCTTTATCATTCGTTCATACCGGAACGGACTGACACAAACGCAACGCAGTTGCGGAATAGAACGTTTAGCCGCTACAATGTTCATGCGTTAATTACTCCACACGTTTAGTTAATGCACCCGACGCCTCTGTGCCGCACACGGAGGCGTCACCCCATAACATCTCTGATACAACAATAATTTCTGCAATAATTGACTGTGCTCTATACCCCTTAGCTTTCAACCTCTTGCTCTCATCCCGATCTAAAACACCGTCGGCTGTGAACTGATTATGTGCACGACCAAAATCACCCAGGGCCGATAGCAACTCGTTAAACTTGATAAGCAACTCCTCGTTACCTGTCTCATCAACCTGTGGCAATTTCACGAACACACCACCAGCACGTTTACACATAGCTTCTGTGATGTCGGAACGGCCTGAGATTGATTCCATCTCTACAGCCATCCCAAATGGCACCACTTGCCCGGCTAACTGGCGAACGCGGTTACGTAGTGCATTCTCGGTACCGGACAAAGGACATAACTGTTTTGCCATCGCGTCATACTTGCCAGGCGTTTGAGTGATCAACTGGTGTATTGCGTCGCTGATGTCTGGCTGAGTTGGAAAGTCTTTGTTATCCACAATGTTTCTTCCTATCTGGTGGTTTCGATTAAGACGCAGATTCGTTAGTCTTCTCGTAAAGCTCAGCTTTGAACTGAAGCTTTCCATTTGTCCGATATGCGGCTTCAGCTGCCCGGCCTTTCGGAATTAGCTTTCTTGGACGATTTCGCCACTGATAGACGGCCTCGCTGGTAATCCCAAAAAAAGCGGCTACTTTTTCTGCACTTCCGAAGTATTTTTCAATGTCGTCTGTGGTCATATCGCCTCCATTACTAAGTTAAGTTAGATATTAAATTCTAATCTAACTTAGGTCAATAGAAACTAAGATTACTTAGCTTTATTAAATTCATGGTGATTAGATGGAAACGGTCGGCCAGCGTATAAAATCGTTAAGAAAGGTCACTAAGACTTCCCAGAAAGATTTAGGCAAATTTTGTGGCGTAAGTGACGTTGCGGTTGGTTATTGGGAGAAGGATGTAAACGTACCCAGTGGGGAGTCACTATCTAAACTCGCAAAGTTCTTCAATACGTCTATTGAATACATCCTTTATGGAACAGCGTTTGAAGATAAGCTGATCACCAGAATGCGCCGAGTTCCAGTTATATCTTGGGTGCAAGCGGGGTTGTTTACTGAATCAAATGCAGTGGAAGCATTTTCTGATACGGATCGGTGGGTAGAGACATCTCTACGTATTTCCGGTAATTCCTTTGCCTTGGAAGTGAAAGGGGATTCCATGACAAACCCTAATGGCATACCAACCATACCTCAGGGAGCCACGGTCATAGTTGATCCCGACGCGGAAGTACTTAATGGTAAAATCGTCGTTGCTAGGCTCGATGGAACCAATGAAGCCACTATAAAAAAATTAGTTATCGATGGCCCAATGAAGTTTTTAGTTCCCCTTAATCCTCGCTATCCCAATATACCAATCAATGGAAACTGCACCATCATCGGTGTAGTTAAAGGCGTACAGTACGACATCTAGCCCTCAGTAAATCCCACTTCAACTCAAATCAAATTAAACTAAGTTTAGTTTGGTTTTTGCTTGACCTAAAAACTAAGTTAAGTTAGATTTAATCCATCAACAGCGAACAGGCAGGACGCCCACGAAGTAGCTGCCGGTGGCATACGAAACACCGGATGATTCGCTTAGTAGGGTTAACAGTGTGGAGTAATTAAGAATGGCTCAAGTCGATAAAAATAGTTACGAAGAGGGATTGGACAATCTCTTTGGTGGTGTAGTTAACAAGCATTTTGCTAATCACTTAATTGAACTTTTCCAACCGACAATATCTCGCGTCGTAGCAGAAATGGTGATTGCTGGCAAAACCAAAACAGCAGTGAATGAAGCTGCAAGAGTCACTGCTGAAGCGTTAGTGGTCGGTATGAGGGCGGTTCTGATTAGCGCTAATTTGCCTTCCGAGAGCGTTCAGCCTCAGTCAGTAACTCTGACGGTGACAGTTCAAAAAGGTCTGCAAACATCGCGCTAAAGCGCCTTACAGCAATTAAGAACTCGGCTGGTGAATACTCATTATTTTGCGTACGGATGTATTCAAATGCCATTTGCTTAGCAGTATCAATAGGTTTCATTTACGTCCCTTCTTGGTTGTGTGAGAACTCCCAAGATACCACCGCCGCCTGAGGTGGAGAAGTAACCAGGCTCACAATCGCATGAGCATTACACCGGATATATGGACAGCAGCTGTGTTACCACCGCTGGCGGCAAGGTAGTTAGGTCGCAGAGCCTGCGTAACGGCCCATGCGTCGTAAGGTGGTCAAATGTAGTGCTCAGCCGATTGTGGTTTGCCAAAGAGCTAGCCTGTGCAATTGCAGCAGCCGGAGATAAGCGCCGGAAATCACAACCTTGTTCCATTGCTGTGTCTTTAGCGGCTGCGCCAGTTCTCAATCAACCAACACCAGGGGGAAGTGAGGATAATGTTCTGACAGGCCAGCCGCTCTTTTTACACACAGAGAAGTGCTCCGGGCGTGTTATCCCTTTAAACCCGTACAGTATAAAGCCCCCGGATCGGAGTACTTCTCTGTGTGTGGAGTAAACAACGCAGTGCAAACTGCATTACTGAGGATCACCCCAATGAGTGAAGAAAGAAAAACCGTGGTACCGGAATTTCTTGGTGAACTGGATGCCGGTATTTTCGAAAATAAAATATCTGCGGCTTTAAATGCTGCCGCATTAGGTGTTCTGAATAATGGCGGCAAAGGAAAGGTAACCATTGAGTTTGATTTATCTCGTATGAGTAATTCAATGGAAGAAAAGCGCGTTATGATCTCCCATAAGCTTAAATTCACCACCCCAACGCCACGCGGTAAATCATCCGAAGAAGATACAACCGAAACGCCTATGTATGTTGGCAAAGGCGGTAAGCTGGCAATTATGCAGGAAGATCAAGGCCAGTTATTCACAATTAAGGGCGATACTGACGGAAAACTAAAGACCGTTAATTAATTTAATCGCCATCACCAAATTATATTTATTAAGGACTTTATATGTCTCAACAATTAGATTCATCAGCCATCACCGAAGTTCGCGATATGGTTTTAACTTCAATAATTGAAAAACAATTAAATAGAATGGCTTGCGATACAATTGCTTTGCCTGCTGGTGTTTCTGTAAAAAGCCTTGAGCAATTCCAAGTTGAGCGTTACCGCTTCCGTGGTGCGATGGAAACCAGCAACATTGATGAGTTTGTAAAATATTCATCTGGCTATGCTGGTGACGGTGTTCGCTGCTTTATTGATGCCGATGAAATGCGCGCACAAACTATCTTCAACATTGGCACTCTGCTAAATCCAGGGCATGCCGATAACACCGCCAGCTTATCACTCAAGAAAACAGCACCATTCCGCGAACTGCTTAATATTGATGGTCGCAAGCAGACTCAGAAAGAACTTGCTGAATGGCTGGAAGATTACCGTGAATTCTTGCTGGCCTTTGATGCTGATGGTGTGGTGCTGGATATAAAGAAAGCCGTTGGTGCAGTACGCCGCATTACCATCGAACAAACCAGCTCTGCCGATCATGAAGACCAAGACTTCAGCGCTAAACGATCTGTAATGGAAAGTGTTGAAGCTAAAAGCAAAGATGTTATGCCAGCGGCATTTGAATTTAAATGTGTTCCCTATGAGGGATTAGGCGAACGTCGATTTAAATTGCGCTATAGCATTCTCACCGGCGGCAATGTTCCCGTTTTAGTATTGCGCATTGTTCAACTGGAAGCGGAAGAAGAAAAGATTGCCGTAGAATTTTTGGAGCTACTTACCGATAAATTTAAAGATGTCGAAGTTGAAACCTTTATCGGTAAATTTAAAGCGTAATTAATTAAACCTTAACTTATTAGTATCACTTCAAATATCCCAGCAATGGGGTATTTGGCGAGGTATTACCTAAAAACCGTGTGGAGTATATTTATGTCTTATATTACGACTTATTCAGGGCTGGACTTTGATTATCTAAAACCCGTCGCCAGCAGTATTTGCATTGAAGATATCGCGCAGGCGTTATCACATGAATGCCGTTTTGCTGGTCACCTGCCCAATTTCTATAGTGTTGCTCAACATTGCTTGTTAATAAGCACGATTGTGCCAGAAGAATTTGCCCTTGAAGCCCTGTTACATGATGCAACCGAGGCATATTGCAAAGATATCCCCTCACCTCTTAAACGCCTAATGCCTGACTACCAAGCTATTGAGCAGCGGGTTGATACTGTCGTTCGTGAAACCTTTGGGTTGCCTGCCGAAATGTCCGCGGTCGTCCACTACTGCGATCTGGTGATGCTGACCACCGAGCGCCAAGAGTTAGACATCGATGATGGTAAGGAGTGGCCCATGCTGGCAGGTATTCCACCGGCAGAAATGGCAATAGTGCCAATGTCATCACGGGATGCGCGGATCGCTTTCTTAGCGCGCTTCAATGAACTGACTGCGGCCAGCAAATCATGATGTACGGCCTGTTTTTACTCGTCTGCTACACATTCCAGCCGTGCCAGTACGAGCCGCAAGGCTACGTATACCCAGATGATAAGAACTGTATAGCCGACATTCAGCAGCAAGGTCTACCACCAGAATATGAATGCTTGCCAGTTGATGGCGTTCTCTATGCGAGGAAACAGTGATGATCAAGACAATTACAGCAGCACCAGTTGAACGTGATAGCCATGGTTTCTGGATTCACCCTGATTTTTTTGTCCCTACAAACGGGAATGAATTTGGGGTCGAAGGTGAATTTGACGCGTGGAAAGCACTTAATCGTGTTACTGGCGCTACAGGTTGGATGGAAGACGAAGAGAATGCTGAAGAGCTACAGGCAGAATACGACTCAATTAACTTCTCTGTAAGTAAGTGGAATCCCACTCCGCCATATGGTGATGGCTGGTTTATAGCATCCATCCACGAAACAGACGACGGGCCAGTTTGTTACTGGTTACGCCCTATCGAATACGATCCTGAAGCGTTAGCAGCCCACAGAGAACGCTGCCACCTTGATGCATTAAAAACAGAGCTGCTCAATAAACATCAAATTGCGGTTACGGCCGCTCATGAATATTTTGCGGCGTGTGATGTTGGCGAAGAAAGACTTTTTGCAGCAGCAATTTTTGAACGTCTGCGTGTGGCCATTAGAAAACATCAAGGTGACCTATGAGCTTTCAACTAAAGTTCGAACAAAAAGGCGACTTTCAAGCCTGGTACGCATGCCAAGCGTGGCTTAATGATCGTGGCTACAGTTACGGTCAAACATCTGCTCGCGCACCAGGGGTCGGTGTTCTTAAGGGTGATTTCTGTATCGCCAAAATGCACAACCTGACAAAACAGGAAATTAAACAACTGGATGGAAGAGTTGACGGTGATTTCCGAGAAGGGCCGGTCACCCTTCGGCTAAAAGTTGAGCCAGAAGTTATGGTAAGCAGCGAATCAACGAAGCAACAGCGCCTTGATCATGCCAATCAGTTGATCCGTATCATTGCCGCCCATGGTCGCCGGTTCTTCTTTGATACAAGAACGGAGAGAGTTGCTCATCTCGAATTGAACAACACCGGCAGGGTTTTTCTGATCGATGAATATACCGGTAAGCGAATTTATACCCACTTCGAAAACCGACATTGGAAGGGGTTTAACCACGGCGGTACTTTGCGGTCGTTGGTCATAATGATGCGGAACTACATCTGTAAAGGTGAACGCATCGATGTTTACTACTTGGGGCCGGAAAACAGCAGTCTACGGAAAGGGAATATTTGGGGCTATCCAGAAGAGGCGATCGAGGCTGTTCGTAATGAAGCTGGCTTGTTACCAATCATCGAGCAGGAGGCATGATGGATAAGTCGATTTTAGATATGTGCTGCGGCTCCCGCATGTTCTGGTTCAACCGTGCCGATCCGCGCGCTGTATTCGTCGATATCCGTGCCGAAAGTCACACTTTATGTGATGGCCGTAAGCTGGAGATAGCTCCAGACATTATTGCTGATTTTCGTCAGTTGCCGTTTGCCAATAATACTTTCCAGATCGTTGTATTCGACCCACCCCACCTTACCCATTGCGGGCCTGAAGGTTGGCAGGGAAAGAAATACGGCATCCTTAGTAAGTCATGGAAAGACGACCTTACTAAAGGCTTTGCTGAGGCGTTCCGGGTATTACGTCCGGGGGGGGTACTTATCTTTAAATGGAATGAGGTGCATATCCCTACCCGCGATATTATTAAACTGTCGCCGGTACCGCCAATGTTTGGGCATCCATCAGGGAAACGAGCGAATACGAACTGGGTATGTTTTCAAAAACCAATGGATGATTTTGGAATAGATAAAGCAACAAAAATAAACGAACAACAATACGCAGTTAAATCAAATAATTAACAAATAACAACCTGCCAAATGGCGGTACCATAAACAAATTAATTGAACATGAAATAAGGGAAATAAATGAATAACTTAATGGTCGATCTGGAAACTATGGGAAACAAACCAGATGCGCCTATCGTCGCTATCGGTGCCGTATTCTTTGAACCAGCGACAGGTGAGATTGGCCCGTCGTTCTATACCGCAGTAAGCCTTGAAAGTGAAGTTGCTCTCGGTGCGGTACCGGATGCCAGTACCATTCTGTGGTGGTTAGCTCAAAGCAGTGAGGCCAGATCTGCAATTACCGATAATCCGACTCCTATCGATGTTGCACTTCGTGGGTTAAATGATTTTTCGACGGAGGTGTCTGGTAACTCCCGCCGGATCTACGTATGGGGCAATGGTGCTGCATTCGATAAAGTTATTCTTCGTGCGGCCTATGAGCGCTGCCAGTTACAACCATGCTGGAGCTGGTTTAACGATCTGGACGTGAGAACAATGGTGCAACTGGGGCGGGCTATCGGCTTCGATCCAAAGCGAGATATGCCATTTGATGGAGAACGGCACAATGCTTTAGCGGATGCCATTCACCAGGCTACATACGTCTCTGCTATTTATCAGCGTTTGATTCCAGCCACCAGCAACGATATTGAATAAATTTATCACGGCCTGTGTGCGGCGGGCCTTTAAATAAACAGTGTGGAGGGGTTAATAGTGGTAAATCTTACAGTTGTTGATTCACCAAGCATGATACAGCTCCAGGCTAATGAATGGGTGACACAGGCGGTCTTAGCCTCGATCACTGGCTTTAGTCCTGGGAAAATACGGTCATACCGCCAGCGCGGTTGGCGGCAGGGAAAGGAGTGGTTATTGGTTGCGCCAACAGGTACACCAGGGAAAACCAGTGAAGCGCTCTATAATATCCCCGCCATCAACATATGGATTGCTAATCAGGCATCAAATCAGCCGGCGGTGTAATTCCCCATAAGGGCGAATCATGCAAAAGAATATTATCTATCCCACCGGGGTGGAGAACCACGGTGGTTTTTTACGGATTTGGTTTATGTATAAGAATGAACGATTCCGTGAATCCCTCGGTATACCGGATACCCCAAAAAACAGAAAGATGTCCAGCGAAATGCGCCAGTCGATTGTTTACTCAATTAAAACCGGTTCGTTTGATTACGCACGGCAGTTTCCTGAATCACCAAATGCCCATCGGTTCTCCACCAATAGCACCCGAGAATTAAGCGTGAAAGCTCTATTTGATCGTTGGCTTGAGCTGAAGCAGCCAGAATTGTCACTTAACACCTTGCGTCGGTACAAAGTGAAATTGGAGACTTGTGGTCGCATATTGGGCCAAAGTCGAATGATCAGTTCGCTTACCAGTGAAGATATTTTCGCGATGAGAAATGAGCTGTTAACCGGAAATCACCGGCCAGCAAGAAATAAGAAAGTTATACCTGTTGGTAGGACTGTGGCCACAGTTAACGATTATGTGATTTGCATGAAAGGCGCTGTAAAATTCGCGGTAGAAAGTGGCTATTTAAAAGAAGATCCTACCACATCAGTCAGTAAGCTTAAACGCACCAGAGTCCGACCAGATCCTTTGTCGAGGGATGAATTTGTACGCTTTATTTCTGCCTGTCTAAATGAGCAAACCGTCAATATCTGGACGATTGCTGTTTATACCGGCCTTCGTCACGGTGAGCTTTGTGCATTAGCTTGGGAAGATATCGATCTGGAAGCTGGCACACTAACGGTGCGGCGTAACTGGACCAGTGTGAAACAGTACACTTTGCCCAAAACAGAGGCCGGTACCGATCGTACTATTTTTCTGATGGAACCTGCGAAAGAAGCATTAAGAAAGCAGCAGGCATTAACGCGGTTAAAACCCACCAGCAAAGTAAATGTGTTAATGCGAGAGCATGGCAAAAGCCGTACAGACCTATGCACTTTCGTGTTTGATCCGAAGATAAATGCAAAAGGAAATGGAGCTGGTGAACGTTTTACACCAACTGCTCTAGCTGATAGCTGGGATCGGGCAGTGAAACGGGCTAAACTGCGACATCGAAATGCATACCAATCGCGCCATACTTTCGCGTGTTGGTCGTTATCCGCTGGGGCGAACCCTGCATTTATTGCAATGCAAATGGGACACACCTCAGCACAAATGCTGTTTAGCGTCTACGGTGATTGGATGCCGGATCATAACGCTGACCAGCTTGCGTTGCTAAACGCAAAGTTAGGGACTAATGCCCCATACATGCCCCACACAAAGAGTGGGACATCATAAAAACCAGTTATAGCGAGGGTTAGCGCAACGTGGCTCAATACGTCTATTCCATGCATCGCGTCGGCAAAGTAGTTCCGCCGAAACGACATATTCTGAAAAACATCTCCTTGAGTTTCTTCCCTGGGGCCAAAATTGGTGTGCTGGGCCTTAACGGCTCGGGTAAATCTACCCTACTGCGTATCATGGCTGGCATTGACACTGATATTGAAGGCGAAGCCCGCCCGCAGCCTGGTATCAAAATTGGTTACCTGCCGCAGGAACCTAAGCTAAATCTTGAGCAAACCGTGCGTGAGTCGGTTGAAGAGGCGGTGGGTGACGTTAAACGCGCGCTGACCCGTCTGGATGAGGTTTATGCACTGTACGCTGATCCTGATGCTGATTTTGATAAGCTGGCGAAGGAACAAGGCGAGCTGGAAGCGATTATCCAGTCTCATGATGGCCATAACCTGGATAACCAGTTAGAGCGTGCTGCCGATGCTCTGCGCCTGCCACCGTGGGAGGCCAAAATTGCCAATCTGTCCGGTGGTGAACGTCGTCGCGTGGCAATTTGCCGCCTGCTGCTGGAAAAACCCGATATGTTGTTGCTGGATGAACCAACTAACCACTTGGATGCCGAATCCGTGGCTTGGCTGGAGCGCTTCTTGCACGACTATGAGGGCACTGTTGTCGCCATTACCCATGACCGTTACTTCCTTGATAATGTGGCGGGTTGGATTCTGGAACTGGATCGTGGCGAAGGTATTCCGTGGGAAGGCAATTACTCCTCATGGCTGGAGCAGAAAGATGCTCGTCTGGCACTGGAAGCCTCTTCCGAAGCCGCACGTCGCAAGTCTATTGAGAAAGAGCTGGAATGGGTTCGCCAGAATCCAAAAGGCCGTCAGGCGAAAGGTAAAGCACGTCTGGCCCGCTTTGAAGAACTTAACAGCGTTGAGTATCAAAAACGTAATGAAACCAGTGAATTGTTCATTCCGCCGGGTCCACGGTTGGGCGACAAAGTGCTGGAAGTTGAGCACCTGAGCAAGTCTTACGGTGACCGTCTGCTGATTGATGATCTGACCTTTGCGCTGCCGAAAGGGGCGATAGTGGGGATCATCGGGCCAAACGGGGCCGGTAAATCAACCCTGTTCCGCATGTTATCTGGGCAGGAACAACCTGATTCCGGCACGATTTCACTGGGCGATACCGTGCAATTGGCATCGGTTGATCAGTTCCGTGACAACATGGATGACAGCAAAACCGTATGGGAAGAAGTCTCCGGCGGTCAGGACATCATGAAGATCGGTAACTTTGAAATTCCAAGCCGTGCTTATGTAGGCCGCTTTAACTTTAAAGGGATTGATCAGGGCAAGCGTGTGGGTGAGCTGTCCGGTGGTGAGCGCGGCCGTATCCATTTGGCCAAACTGCTACAGGTTGGCGGTAACATGTTGCTGCTCGATGAACCGACTAACGATCTGGATATCGAAACGCTGCGCGCACTGGAAAACGCCTTACTGGAATTCCCGGGTTGCGCGATGGTTATTTCCCATGACCGTTGGTTCCTTGACCGAATTGCTACCCATATCATCGACTATCAGGATGAGGGCAAAGTGGCGTTCTTCGAAGGTAACTTTACTGAATACGAAGAGTGGAAGAAACGCACTCTGGGTGCCGAAGCACTGGAACCACACCGTATCAAGTATAAGAAGATGACCAAGTAATATGACATCGGCTCATCACGTGAGCCGATTAAAGCCGCTATTCGGCTCATCAAATGAGCCGAATACTCCAGCGACTCTCTCCCCCCAACAAGCTGCCAACCACCAGAATTCCATTCTGTGATCGTTATCATTCTTACCCACTGAATTTTGCCAGTATTCCTTGTCCTAAGGCAGTCAGCCGAAGGTGACAAGACTGCACACTATTTAGACTCCTTCGTCATCAGCGGTTTATGCGCCCTTCTGGTTCTGCGCCTACCCGCACCATCACAACGAAGGATAATAAGATGAACAATGCGATTATATTGGGGATAATTTGGCATCTGGTGGGCGCTGCCAGTGCGGCGTGTTTCTACGCGCCGTTTAAGCAAGTTAAAAAGTGGTCATGGGAGACCATGTGGTCGATTGGTGGCCTGGTGTCATGGCTTATCCTACCCTGGACGGTCAGCTATTTGTTATTGCCTGATTTTTGGCAATATTACGGCTCCTTCAGTATAGCAACCCTACTGCCAGTATTTCTGTTCGGTGCCATGTGGGGGATTGGTAATATCAACTACGGCCTGACCATGCGTTACCTCGGCATGTCGATGGGGATTGGGATTGCCATCGGTATCACCCTGATTATCGGCACATTAATGACCCCCATACTGCAAGGGCGCTTTGATGTACTGCTCGGCACTGCTGGCGGCCAAATGACCCTGCTGGGCGTCGTCGTGGCACTGATCGGGGTAGCTATTGTCAGTTACGCTGGATTACTGAAAGAACGCGCCATGGGCATTCAGGCGGAAGAGTTCAACCTGAAGAAAGGGCTTATTCTGGCGGTGATGTGCGGTATTTTCTCAGCCGGTATGTCATTTGCCATGGATGCCGCGAAACCGATGCATGAAGCCGCCAGCGCATTAGGGATTAACCCTCTGTATGTGGCGTTGCCAAGTTACGTCATCATCATGGGCGGTGGGGCCATCATCAACCTGAGTTACTGTTTTATTCGTTTAGCCAGCCTCAAGAATTTGTCGGTCAAAGCCGATTTTTCTATCGCCAAACCGCTGTTGATCACTAATATTTTGTTCTCAGCCTTGGGGGGATTGATGTGGTATCTGCAATTCTTCTTCTATGCCTGGGGTCACGCCAAAATCCCACCACAGTATGACTATATGAGCTGGATGCTGCACATGAGTTTCTATGTGTTGTGTGGTGGTATTGTGGGTCTGTTACTCAAAGAGTGGAAATGCTCTAGCAAGAAACCAGTGACGGTGCTGTGTATTGGTTGTCTGGTGATCATTCTGGCAGCAAATATAGTCGGTTTGGGTATGGCAGCATAATCGCAAAACTAAAGATAAAATGGTATTGGCGGGTGACGTTAAGCAACGTCCTCGCCAATTGGCATTGCTAAATGATGGTCGTACCCTGCGGCTGTTCTGCTTCCCGCCTATTCTTACCCGCGAATAACGGTGCTCGAACAAAACGCTGGCGATAGTCGCGTGGTGTCATGCCAGCTTCACGCGTAAAAACGGCAGAGAAATAATTACTGTCCTCAAACCCGCAACGCGCAGCAATATCACTGATGCGATGCTCACTTCCCCGCAGCAAACATTTGGCATGACAAAGGCGAATTTGGCGTAAATAATGGCTGATACTCATTCCGGTCTGTTGGCGAAACAGTTGTTTAAGTGAACGTTCAACTAACTGATTTTTATGGCAGAACTCCGCCATATCAAAATGCGTTGCCAGGCTTTGTTGTACGGCAGACATCACGAGATCTAGCTGTTCACCATCGGGCAATAGATGTGCCTGTTCAGCTCGGTAGCGATGGCGTTTTAGTACGATGGCGAGTTGCAATAATAGCGCCTCCGTCAGTTGTATCGACCAGGAATCTGTCTTACGTGACTCCTGTGCCAACTGATGAATAATCGGCCGAGCCTGTGCCATGCCCTGCGTGGTTAACCGCCAGTATCCTTGATTCTGCTCATGCCCAAATAGAGGTAATAACTTATGCCACTGTGCATTTAGGTGTAACCGTTCCGGGCAATAAATAATGTTATCTAATACCAAGTCATGCACGGATTCGTAGCTATGATGATCTGTGGCTTGAATATAAAAAACGTCGCCACAGGTAATGCGGTAAGGATGGTCATTTAGGACATGTAACCCGTTACCCCGCCAGACAATCACAATCTCGCAGAATTGATGGGTATGCTCTGCGAAGACTTCCTGCGGGTATCGGTTGGTTACCGCCACCGGCATCTGCTCCGATGGCAAATAATCCCGGCTTTCTAACCGCAGTGGTATCCGCATGTTTATCGCCCTATATTTACAGGTCAATTAATAAGCAGCTCATTATCATGAAACTACCGATTTTTACCGTGATGCTATTCACGCCTCCACGGGTTGCACTACAGTTGACTGCGCAAATCACGGGGAGACTGAGAAAACTCCCGCTTAAACAGCGTTGAAAAATGATTGCTGTCACCGAAACCACATTGGTAGGCAATCTCGGTAACGCTATTGTCGCTGTAACACAATTGATGACGCGCCTGTAGCAAACGCAAACGCGTCAGATAACGTTGTGGGGTCATGCCGGTCTGGTTTTTTAACTGCCGATGGAGGGTGCGTAATGGTAAAGCAAAGCGATCAGCCAGTTCCGGCCACTCAATTACCTCACTGTAGTGGTTCTGTAGCCAGTCTAATAATTGGCATAACCGCCCTTCCTGATCCTCACCCACCTGCGCCCGACACCCTTGCCACAGTTGTACCAACAACTGCATAAACACACTTTCATGTAGTGCAATATCTTCAGCTTGCTCACTGTGAGGCGAGTGCTCAAGGCAGCGAATCAAGTGTTTTACTTGCTGTAAAACCTGTCCATTAATCCGCCAATGAGAGGGGTAAACCCCTTCCGTTTCACGTGGCAGAAAATGTTCTACGCCAGACAAGAAACGAAAAGCATCGGGCGCACGGAATAAGACGTTGGTGAGGAACAAACCGTCGGTTGACTCAAACAGGTGACTATCATGGTCACGGACAAAACAAACACACCCTCCGCTTAAGGTGTAGGGGTTGCCATTAAACACATGGACCCCGGCCCCCTGCTCAACAATAATAATTTCATAAAAATCATGATGATGCTCTGGAAATACTGGTTGTGGCGCCCGGACTTCAATTGCAACCGATGCGGAACTTGAAGAGAAAAAATCAATACTGTGCAAGACAGTCATCTTTTGCCCTCTTTCAACAGGCATGGCGAAATCGCCCTGCTTCAGCTCTCGATAGTAAAAGCAGCAGCGGTAATGAAACCTTCAATTTTTGACGTTAAAAGCGACTTTGGCGGTGATTTTTTTTAGATAAGTGCAGCAATGTTGAAAAGTATGCGCAGGGTCACAGGCGAGCGATGTCCTGTTTAAATACGAAACTGTGAGCTGTTTCACTTTCACTTTCGTCATTTTGCCAGCAAGCCATAGGGGCTGGCAGTGATGAGAAGGTGGTAGGTAAGGCAAGTTTCTACACTGTGGGCATTGAGAAATGACAGGCCACTAATCATGCCCACACAATCAGCAGTGACACCATCTATCAGCCCACGGCACATAGTCGCCATTGACCTTGGCGCATCCAGCGGGCGCGTGATGCTGGCGAGTTATCATCCCAGCCAACAGCAACTTGAGCTGCGAGAAGTTTGCCGCTTTGCTAATCAGATTAAATCCATTGATGGTACCGATGTCTGGGATATTGATGCTATTGAACAATCAATCCGTCAGGGCCTGAATCAGCTCGATAGCGAAGGGATTCAGCTCGACAGCATTGGCATTGATAGCTGGGGTGTTGATTTTGTTTTACTTGATAAGCAAGGGAAACGAGTCGGACAGCCAGTCTCCTACCGCGACAGTCGTACGCAGGGTGTGATGGAGCAAGCGCAACAAACGCTGGGAAGCAGTGCCATTTATCGCCGTACCGGTATTCAATTTTTACCGTTCAATACCTTGTATCAATTACGGGCATTAAGCGAACAGCAACCGTATTTGTTGGCCGATGTCGCCCATCTGTTACTGATCCCGGACTATTTGCACTATCGTCTTACTGGCCAGCTTAACTGGGAATACACCAATGCCACTACCACCCAGTTACTTAATATTGAAACCAATGATTGGGATAGCGATCTATTAGCCTATGCCGGCGTACCGGCCCATTGGTTTGCCAAACCCACTAAACCCGGCAATACCATCGGCTATTGGCCAGGCGCCAGCGGCCAGCAGGTGCCGGTCATTGCCGTTGCCAGCCACGATACTGCCAGCGCGGTACTTGCCGCACCATTGATTGATGCGGATGCTGCCTATCTTAGCTCCGGTACCTGGTCATTGATGGGGTTTGAAAGCCTCACCCCCATAACCCATGGGCAGGCGCTGGCCAGCAATATCACCAATGAAGGTGGCGCTGAAGGCCGCTATCGGGTACTGAAAAATATTATGGGTTTGTGGTTACTGCAACGGGCCACTGATGAGTTGCAGATTAAAGACCTGCCGCAGTTGATCGAACAGGCGGCACGCCAACCAGCTTGCCGCTCGCTGATTAACCCCAATGACAGCCGCTTTATCAATCCAGCCAATATGTGCGGCGAAATTCAGAACGCCTGCCGCGAATATGGCATGCCAATCCCCACCACCGCAGCCCAACTGGCTCGTTGTATCTTTGATAGCCTCGCCATGTTGTACCGGCAAGTTGCCCAAGAACTGGCAGAGTTACGCGGGCGTCCAATCAGTCATTTGCATATCGTCGGTGGCGGCTGCCAAAACCAATTCCTTAATCAGCTCTGTGCTGATGCCTGTGGCCTGAATGTCACCATGGGGCCGGTTGAGGCCTCGACACTGGGCAATATTGGCAGCCAATTAATTGCACTGGGAGAGATGAGCGATGTTGCTCACTACCGCCGTATCGTGGCGAATAACTTCCCACTCCACCCTTTATCCCCTCACGACAACACTGACTTTGCAGCCCATTGGCCGCAATTCCAGTCACTGAGTCAATTACCTAAGGAACTTTGCATATGACGAACTCTATTGAACAGGCCTGGAGCCTGGCTAAACAGCGATTTGCCGCCGTCGGCGTGGATGTTGATGCCGCACTTGCCCGCCTCGATACCCTGCCGGTCTCCATGCATTGCTGGCAAGGTGATGACGTCACCGGTTTTGAAAACCCGGATGGCGTACTGACCGGCGGGATTCAGGCCACCGGTAACTACCCCGGTAAAGCGCGTAATGCTGCTGAGTTACGTTCTGACCTCGAGCTGGCCCTAACATTGATTCCCGGCCCTAAACGACTAAATTTACATGCTATTTATCTCGAATCGGATACCCCCGTGGCTCGTAATAAAATTGAGCCACGCCACTTTAGCCGCTGGGTTGAGTGGGCTAAAAAACATCATCTGGGATTGGACTTCAACCCATCCTGCTTCTCTCATCCACTGAGTGCCGATGGTTTTACCCTGTCTCATGCCAACCCTGAAATTCGCCAATTCTGGATTGAACATTGTCAGGCCAGCCGCCGGGTCTCTGCCTATTTTGGTGAGCAACTAGGGACACCATCGGTGATGAATATCTGGATCCCCGATGGCATGAAGGATACCCCCATCGACCGTTTGGCACCCCGCCAACGGCTGCTATCAGCACTGGATGAGGTTATCAGTGAAAAGTTAAACCCAAACCATCACATTGATGCCGTCGAAAGCAAATTGTTTGGTATTGGGGCTGAAAGCTACACCGTCGGCTCTAACGAGTTTTACATGGGATATGCCGCCAGCCGCCAGACCGCACTGTGTCTGGACGCCGGTCACTTCCACCCGACTGAAGTGATTTCCGACAAGATCTCTAGCGCCATGTTGTATGTTCCGCGCCTGCTACTGCATGTCAGCCGCCCGGTGCGTTGGGACAGCGACCATGTGGTCTTGCTCGATGATGAAACACAGGCTATCGCCAGCGAAATTATCCGCCACGACCTGTTCGACAGGGTACATATCGGTCTCGACTTCTTTGATGCCTCCATCAACCGTATCGCCGCCTGGGTCATTGGCACTCGCAACATGAAGAAAGCCTTGCTGCGCGCCTTATTGGAACCGACCGAGATGCTACGCCAATTGGAACTGCGCGGTGACTACACCGCACGCCTGGCGCTGCTGGAAGAACAGAAATCCCTGCCATGGCAAGCCATCTGGGAAGGGTATTGTCAGCGCAACGATGTGCCAGTCGATGCCCGCTGGCTCAATGCAGTACGTGATTACGAACAACAGACTCTCAGCCAACGTTAAGGACTCATGATTATGCAAGCTATTCAATCTTCCTGGTTTATTCAGGGAATGATTAAAGCCACCAGCGATATGTGGCGCAAAGGGTGGGATGAACGTAACGGTGGCAATATCAGCCTGCGCTTACTGGCTGAAGAGGTTGAACCCTATCGTGGTAATTTCGCAGCGCAACCACGTAACGTAGAACTCACTCAACCCGCCCCCGAACTGGCGAACAGTTGGTTCTTAGTCACCGGTTCTGGCAAATTTTTCCGCAATGTTGAGTTAAACCCAGAAGACAATCTGGTACTACTGCAAGTCAGCAATGATGGTATGGCTTATCACATTCACTGGGGCCTGCCCCAAGGGGGGCTGCCAACCTCAGAGCTTGCCGCGCACTTCCAATCTCATATTGTTCGCATGCAAGTCAGTGCTGGCAGCAACCGAGTGATCATGCATTGCCATGCCACCAATCTGATTGCTCTGAGTTATGTACAAAAACTGGAAAATGCCAGCTTCACTCGATTGTTATGGGAGGGCAGCACCGAGTGCCTGGTGGTGTTCCCCGACGGTATCGGCATCGTGCCATGGATGGTGCCGGGAACCGACGGTATTGGTAGCCAAACCGCCGGGCAGATGCGTGAACACAGCCTAGTGCTGTGGCCATTCCACGGTATTTTCGGCAGTGGGCCAACACTGGATGATGCCTTTGGTCTGATTGATACCGCCGAGAAATCCGCCGAAATCATGGTGAAAGTCCTGTCGATGGGTGGCAAACAGCAAACCATTTCTCGTGAACAACTGATAGCACTCGCAGCTCGTTTTGACGTGACCCCATTAGCCGCTGCACTGGACGTTTAACCCCTTCGACCAACGCTCCGGTTCAGGCCGGGGCTGGTCATTATCTGGTCTGCTTTCTTTGAGGAGCACAGCATGAGCTTTATGTTGGCACTACCAAAAATCAGCTTGCACGGCACAGGTGCAATCGAGGATATGGTTAAATTACTCGGTGACAAACAGTGGGGCAAAGCCCTGATTGTCACTGATGGGCAATTGGTCGAGCTCGGCCTACTCGACGGTCTGTTCGCTGCGATGCAGCAGCATCAGCTACCTTATGCCTTGTTTGGCGAGGTATTTCCTAACCCTACCGAAACGTTAGTACAGGCAGGATTCACTGCTTTCAGGCAGCATCAGTGTGACTATCTGATAGCTTTTGGTGGCGGTAGCCCAATCGATACAGCCAAAGCCGTTAAAATTTTGACCGCCAATCCGGGGCCATCCACGGCGTATTCCGGTGTCGGCAAAGTAAAACAGAGCGGCGTCCCTCTGGTCGCCATCAATACCACCGCCGGAACAGCCGCAGAACTGACCAGTAATGCAGTGATTATTGATAGCCAGCGGCAAGTAAAAGAAGTCATTATCGACACCAATATTATTCCTGATATCGCCGTCGATGATCCCGCTGTCATGTTGAATATTCCCGCCAGTGTGACTGCTGCGACCGGAATGGATGCCCTCACCCACGCTATCGAAGCGTATGTATCGCTGGGCGCACACACCCTAACCGACCATTCAGCGCTTGAATCTATTCGCCTGATCAGCCAATGGCTGCCTCTGGCAGTCGATGACGGTAAGAATCTGCACGCACGTGAAATGATGGCGTGCGGCCAGTATCTGGCGGGGATGGCATTTAACAGCGCCGGGCTAGGTTTAGTGCATGCACTGGCCCATCAACCAGGTGCTACCCATAACCTTCCACACGGGGTGTGCAATGCTATTTTACTGCCAATCATTGAAGAGTATAACCGCCCACAGGCAGTCAGCCGTTTTGCCCGCATAGCACAAGCCATGGGGGTAAATACTCAGCAGTTGACTGATGAGCAAGCCAGCCATCAAGCGATAAGCGCCATTCGGCAGTTGTCACAACGTGTTGGCATTCCTGCCGGATTTTCAGCATTAGGTATTCAGGAAAGTGATATCGAAGGCTGGTTAGATAAAGCGCTGGCGGATCCTTGTGCTCCTTGTAACCCACGTACTGCGGACAGAGATCAAGTCCGCGCACTGTACTTACAGGCACTTTGATCGGAGTAATATCATGATACGCAAAGCCTTTGTAATGCAGGTTAACCCTGATGCCCATGCAGAATATCAGCGGCGGCACTCACCCATCTGGCCAGAACTGGAAGCGGTACTGAAAGCCCATGGCGCTCACCACTATTCAATTTTTCTCGATGACACGCGCAATTTGCTATTTGGTTTTGTCGAAATTGAATCAGAAGAGCGCTGGAATGCCGTGGCCCAAACCGCCATTTGCCAGCGCTGGTGGCAACATATGGCCGATGTGATGCCAGCCAACCCTGATAACAGCCCGGTAAGCCAGGCACTACGAGAAGTGTTCTATTTGGCATAGCTCGCCCGATGTGGAGCCTGGCTCCACATCTTTCAGGACGTTGCCAGTCCCTGCACATAGTCTTCAAACACCGGATGACCTATCACCACATCAATAAAACAGCTCAGCGCCGGTGAGTTCAACTTACGACTCGGATACACCAGATACAGCTCATTACCTTCAGCCTGCCATTGTGGTAACACTTCCACTAATTGACGGTTTGCCACCACTTCACGGCTTAAAAATGCCGGTAATAGGGTGATACCACCACCTGCCAGGGCACATTCACGGGCATACAGTAGATTATCAGTGACATGTAGCGCAGGTACCTGCCAGCGGTAAAACTCATCTTCACGGCGTAAAATCAGCGCCTGCCAGGCACGGTGGGCAATGCAGCGGTGAGTATCCAGTTGCCTTGGATGAGTGAGTGGCGGATGCTGTGCCAGATAGGTGGGTGACGCCAACAGATAGCGTGGCGCATAGCCCAATCGGCGGCCAATCAGTGACGAGTCCTGTGGCTTACCGGTGCGCAATGCCACATCGAAGCCTTCTTCAACCAAGTCTACCATGGTGTCCGAGACTAACACCTCCAACAGCACATCCGGGTATTGCCGCTGGAAATCTGTTGCCAACCGCGCCAGTAAAGTCGCGCCCAGCCCTGCCGGAGTTGAGATGCGCAAGCGGCCACTGGGGTTATCCTTCAGGCGTTGCAGCGCCAGATCAGCGCGCTCTGCGGCTTGTAGCATCTCCTGACAATGCACCAGATAGCGCTCACCGGCAAAGGTCAGGTTCAGCTGACGGGTGGTTCGATTGAGTAAACGGATACCTAAGTTTTGTTCTAATTGACTGATGCGCTGGCTGACACTGGATTTCGGCAAACCCGCCATTTCAGCGGCGCGGGTAAAGCTGCCACACTCCGCGACTCGTGCAAACAGCGCCATATCCTGAAGTTGTTTAAACATGATTGTTTATCTTAGACGAACACTGCGTTAGTGATTGTCCATCTTATCACCACCACCAAGAAGGTCTAGACTCAATCCATACGCTAAACAGGAGTATTACCATGTCAGTTAAAGCCATTGCCGTGAACCCGCAACAACCCACCGATTTTATTGAAGTCGCTCTGGACTCACTCACTCCCGGTCCGTTTGATTTGCTGGTTGAGGTTAAAGCCGCATCCATCAATCCGGTTGATACCAAAGTACATGCTGGCCTGAAGAAGAATGGCCTGCAACAGCCGCGAATTCTGGGTTGGGATGCCGCTGGAGTGGTCATCAGCGTCGGTGCGAACGTCACCGAGTTCCGTGCAGGTGATGAAGTGTGGTATGCCGGCGATATCACCCGCCCCGGTAGCAATGCTAACCAACAGTTGGTTGATGCTCGCATCGTGGCCCACAAACCCCGCTCATTCAACTGGGCGCA
Source organism: Yersinia sp. 2542 StPb PI (assembly GCF_048593855.1). Classification (NCBI taxonomy): domain Bacteria; kingdom Pseudomonadati; phylum Pseudomonadota; class Gammaproteobacteria; order Enterobacterales; family Yersiniaceae; genus Yersinia; species Yersinia sp. 2542 StPb PI. The sequence continues at coordinate 7,905 of NZ_JAZGQA010000019.1, read as the reverse complement.
GGCCGCTGCATTGCCATTAACCGCAATAACTGCGTGGGAAGCGCTGTTTGAACATCTAAAAATTCAGCACGCCAGTGCCGGACAAAGTTTATTGATCATCGGGGGAGCGGGCGGGGTTGGCTCATTAGCTATTCCTCTGGCGGCATTACGTAGCCCGCTAAAAGTGATAGCAACAGCATCACGGCCAGCATCAGCCGCCTGGTGTCGTGAACGTGGAGCGGACTTAACCGTTGATTATCACCATCTGAAAGCTGAGCTGGCAGAAGAAGGTATTGATAAAGTTGATTATATTCTTTGCCTGAATGACACCGACGGCCACTGGCCCGCAATCAGTGAGCTCATCGCACCATTGGGGCAAATCTGTACCATCGTTGAGAATGAAAAACCGTTGGATCAGAATCAGTTAAAACTAAAAAGTGCCGCCCTGCATTGGGAATTTATGTTCACCCGCAGTATGTTCTCTACCCCGGATATCGCCCAACAAGGGCAAATTTTAAAACAGGTAAGCCAGTTGGTGGATGAGGGCAAACTGCCAGGCACCTTAAGTGAAACACTGCACGGCCTAACAGTGGAAAACCTGCATGCCGCCCACGCGCAAGTTGCAGGCGGGCATATGCAGGGTAAAGTGGTTATTGCTTACTAAATATATTATTAAAAGGGCTATTTTATTTGCCATTTTACATTTGGGCAGTGCTCACAAAATGCATACATTTTGAACGCCCTTAAGGGCGGCCCGTAGGGGGAGCGTAGCGAATAAAATCCTCACGTAGCCATGATTTATAAGGTCATGGTATACGCTCCGGTTTCTGTGCGCTGTCCGCATGCAAACTGACTGCAACAATCACGCCCTCAGATATCAAATTTTCATCAACCCTATTGTTGTACATCACTCAATAATGAAGGGCGGGCAAGGCGTTGCAGGTCCGCGGCCAGTAACTGCTGCACCAGTTCGACGCAGCGCAGAAAGCGTTCATCATAGTCTGCCGATTCGACGTGAACATATTCGATATTGTTACTGCACAACATCTGCTCCAGTAAGTTCTGGAAGGATTTGCGGTCACGATCGCTCCCCAGGCTGCGCAAACCATCGGCAACCCACGGCGTATTATTTTCCAACAAAATAACCAGATCAAAACGGTATTCATCAATCAGCGCCTGCACGAAGGGGTGCTCTTTGCCTTCATACTTTTTGCAAAAGGCCTGCGTGGTAACAAAGTCAGTATCGATAAATGCCACTTTGTTGGCGTATTTCACCGCAAAATCCACATACTGTGCCTGCCCCAGCGCGATTTTGTCGTAATCAGAATATTGCAACGCCATCTCATCGCCGCCAAGATGGGAGAAGACATAATCCCGGCCATATTCCCACGCACTGGTAGTATTGAAGATATTGGCTAACTTATTGACCAAAGTGGATTTCCCACTGGATTCACCGCCCAGTATCGCCACAGTACGGACAAAAAATGGCTTCACTTCAGTCGGAATATAGTCCCAGTAACGGAAAGGGTCACGGCGGATCTGGCGACCACTGATATTCATAAATGAGCGCTGTGGATCAATCAGGATGGTTTCGATGCCAAATTGCTCGTTGTAATGCGGCGCATCCTGGCTTTCGCTGGAATAAATAAAATTCGGAACAATGCCTTTTTCATTCATAAAGCTTTTTACGCCATGGCTCCACACATCCCAGCCATGGGGGTACGGCTCGATACCGTGCTCATCAAACGAATGAATATGGATATTTTTCTGATATTTAAAGGTTTGTAACAACCAGCGCAAACGGTCACTGACCGTCGGTTGCTGTGACATCGAACTGTTCTCAAACAGCTCACGATCGCGTGGCTCATCGAAACAAAGAATGATGTGCAACTCGTCAACCTGGCTACAGGCGCGCTGGATTAAATAGATATGGCCGGTATGCAGCGGGTAAAATTTACCAAACACCACGCCGACTTTTTTCTCACGGCGGGGAAACTCCAGCCCGAGGAAACGGTGCAGAGCTTCAAGCTTTTGCGCACTGGGGCTTTTGATTTTGTCGTTGAGTAGCTGGCTTAAATAACCTTTGGTCATGCCGTTGCATTCGGCCACTTGCTGTAAGGTGCAACCCTTTTGCTTAATTGCTGTTTTGAGATAGTCGAATTGCAGCATACCGCCTCCTTGTTTAGTGCGCTAAACAAAAATAACACAGTATGCTGCAAGATGAACACGACTAAATTAGCGGTTATAAATCCTCTAACACCGCCAACGCATCAGCCAATTTCTTCACACCGAACACCTGCATATTGGGCAGGGGCTTCTTCGGCATATTGGCATACGGCACGATAGCGCGTTTAAAACCGTGTTTGGCCGCCTCAGAGATACGCTCTTGACCACTGGGTACTGGGCGAATTTCACCGGCTAGCCCTACCTCACCAAACACCACTAAATCCTGTGGCAGCGGGCGGTCACGCAAGCTGGATACTAGTGACATCAGCAATGCCAGATCAGCACTGGTTTCTGTCACTTTCACACCACCCACCACATTGACGAACACATCTTGGTCCGACATCTGTAATCCGCCATGGCGATGCAATACCGCCAGCAAGATTGCCAGCCGGTTCTGTTCCAGACCGACCGCCACCCGACGTGGGTTGGACATCATTGAGTGATCGACCAGTGCCTGAATCTCTACCAGCAGCGGGCGAGTCCCTTCCCATACCACCATCACCGAGCTACCAGCAGTGACTTCATCCCCACGGCTGAGGAAAATCGCCGACGGGTTGCTAACTTCACGCAAGCCCTGTTCGGTCATGGCAAATACGCCTAACTCATTAACCGCACCAAAGCGGTTTTTGTGGCTACGCAGCGTACGGAAACGAGTATCACCGTCACCATCAAGCATCACAGAGCAGTCAATACAGTGCTCCAGCACTTTCGGCCCGGCCAGTGAACCATCTTTCGTCACATGGCCCACCATGATAATGGCGACACCCCGGGTTTTGGCAAAACGGGTCAGGTAGGCGGCCGTTTCGCGCACTTGGGCCACGCTGCCCGGCGACGACTGAATATCCGCCATATGCATCACCTGAATGGAGTCGATCACCATCAAGCGCGGCTGCTCTTGCTCAGCAATCAAGCAAATTTGCTCGATACTGGTTTCCGACAGCATATTGAGGCCCGCAGTAGGCAACCCCAAACGATGCGCACGCATCGCCACCTGCTGCAACGACTCTTCGCCGGTGACATACAGGGTTTTCATGTTTTCAGACAGCTTGCACAGCGTTTGCAACAGTAAGGTACTTTTCCCCGCGCCGGGGTTACCACCAATCAGAATGGCACTGCCCGGCACTACACCACCACCCAGCACCCGATCAAACTCCAGAAAGCCCGTTGAAAAGCGCGGTAGTTCGTCCAGACTGATATCTGACAGCTTCTGTACCCGGCTGACGCCTGCATCACCGGCATAGCCACCAAAACGCTCATTGCGCGACGACGACGAGGTTGCCGCCGCCAGCCTGATTTCGGTAATGGTATTCCAGGCATTACAGGCACTGCACTGCCCCTGCCAACGAGGATAATCGGCACCACACTCATTACAGACAAATGCTCGTTTTGGCGCTTTAGCCACGGTTCACCTCAATTTAATTAGCTCACACCTGCCTGAACCCCAAATTACCTAATAGGCGTAATTGTTGCAGGCAGTTTGAGTGCAGACAGCGCGCAGAAACCGCAGCGTACACCATGACGTTGTAAACCATGGCGACATGAGGATTTTATTCGCTACGCTCCCCCTACGGGCCGCCCTTAAGGGTGTTCAAAATGCATGCGTTTTGTGAGCACTGCACAAGCTCAAAAATGGCAAATAAAACAGCCTATTTCATCGTTCTTCATGCTTCAGACTGCCGGTCAAAATGCAAAGAACACTCAGCAAATCACCGTGACGGATCGCCACTTTCGCTTTGGCATACACCTTCGGCTTTGCATGGAAAGCCAGCCCTAAACCGGCGGCTTGCATCATTTTCAGGTCATTGGCGCCATCGCCGATAGCCACTGTTTGAGCAATAGGGATATTGAGTTTTTCCGCCAACTTGAGCAGGGTATCGGCTTTATATTGTGCATCGACAATCGGCCCTAACACTTTGCCGGTCAGCTTGCCGTCTTTGATTTCAAGTTCATTGGCTGCCACATCGACCAGACGCAGTTTGTCGCGCAGATATTCAGCGTAATAAGTAAAACCACCGGAGGCGATCGCCACATGCCAATCTAATGCCTGAAGCTTACGGACCAGGCTGGTCAGCCCCGGCATCAATGGCAGTTGGTCACGTACCTGTTTTAAGATATTGGCATCCGCCCCTTTCAGGGTGGCAACCCGCTGGCGCAGGCTGGCGGCGAAGTCCAATTCACCTTGCATGGCGCGTTCGGTGACGGCAGCCACTTCTTCGCCAACACCGGCGAGCTTGGCAATCTCATCAATACATTCGATTTGGATGGCAGTTGAATCCATATCCATCACCAGCAGGCCCGGGGTACGCAAATGCGGGATAGCCCCCAGAGGGGCGACATCAAGACCGTTTTCATCCGCTAACGTTTTAATCCGTGGGGTTAAACTGCCGGCCAAACGGATGACCTGATAATCCTCCACACACCAGGCGGAGACAATCACCATGGCGGCACCCAATTGGCCCTGAAAACCCGTAATACGCTGTTTATCCAGCTTTCTACCGTACAGTAGCCAACCTGTATGACCGGCACGATAATCCAGCGGCATGACCTCATCACCACTGAGCGAAAGTGGCAGACCTGGCCATTGATAGATCTCCGCGGGGAGATCGCAATAGGTCAGACTATTAGACATGAATGACTCCTGTAGAAAACGGGGTAAAGACCAGACAAAAGGACGCATCAAGCTATCCTATCGCCCTTGCTTCTGGCAACATAAAGTCACCGATTCTTGCAAGGAACCTGCATGGCTAAGGCCAAACTAAAATTCCGACTGCACCGTACGGCTATTGTGCTGATTTGCCTGGCATTATTAGTCTTGCTGATGCAAGGTGCATCCTATTTCAGCCTCAGTCATCAACTCGCTCGTTCGGAACAAGTTGAAGAGCTGGCGAAAACACTGGCAAAACAAGTCACTTTCAGCCTCGCCCCCATCATGGACAGTGGGGATGATGATATCGACAGCCAAAAAGTTGACGAAATTCTCCAGCAACTGACGCAATCAAGCCGCGTATTGGATGCCAGTGTATATCAAATTGACGGAACGCTGGTCGCCAGCGCCGGAGAGAACGTAAAAGTACGTGATCGACTGGCTTTGGATGGTAAACGCCCCGGTAGCTATTTCAACCACCAGATTGTCGAGCTGATCCCCGGGAAAAGCGGGCCAAGCGGCTTTCTGCGTATGACGCTGGACACCCATGTGCTGGCGACGGAATCCAAGCAAGTGGATAATACCACCAATTTGCTGCGCTTGATGATTCTCGTCGCGCTGGCGGTGGGGATCATTCTGGCTCGCACTCTGCTGCAAGGTCGCCGCAGCCGTTGGCAGCAATCACCTTATCTGCTCACCGCCAATACGCCGGTCAAAGAAGATGAGGATGAAACACCAGAGACAGCTGCCAGTCAGGCAGATGCAGATAAAAAGACGGGCGATAAATAATACTGCGGATAGATGTTATGCCATGCGCTCAATTAGCGTGGTGAGAGAAAGCAGTTGTCCCTGCATCTGTCGGGCAATAAGTTTGAATTCATTACTGATGTTCGAGTGATCTATCACCTGTTGCCAGAATATATTTGCCAGTTGCTGTGCGCGTTGCCAGTGCAGCTTGCTGATATCAGCAGATAAAGAGATTTCCGGCACGTTGTGGCGCATATTCCCCGTACTCGTCGGGGCAAATGCCATTGGCAGCATATCGTAAACTGGCGCTAATGATAGTGGTGTGTTCTCAGGATGCAGAAAGGAAAGGTTACCTTGGTGCATATCGGTATTGGCGATTAATTTGCCAAATGCCCAGATAACGTTAACCTGTTCTAATGCCGGCGCGGCCAGTAATCCTTTATCGACTAATTGTTGGCAAACTTGTGGCCAACTGGCGACTGGGTTGCCAACAAATTCGGCATTAACCGCCTCTAAAGAAACTATCCCTAAACGACCACGCTGCCCGCAGCGATCAAATCGCTCTACCTCAAGGAATATTTGCCTACCAACACCCTGTAAAACCTGACTTGTGGCCGCTTTATAACCCCCATTATTCAAGGTGCTAAGTGCAAGCGACTCAGATATCAGTAGGTCACCCCAGCGCCGACTATTGGCGTTTTGTGAAGAGGCAGAAAATTTGACAATAACATATGACGAAGGCCGCTCCAGATTCCCTGCATAACAAGTAAATTTCGGTTGTTCGCCGCCCGCAGAAGAACCGACCATTTCACCCGCCAGAGCCATTTGAGAAAGTTCTGCATAACGAGATAACTTATCTACCGGATCGATAGGTATCGCATCAGGTGCTGCTAACCAATGTTGATAACTTTGTTGTCCAATCAATATATTGCCATTCATATCATCGGCCTGACGTGACAGAGCTAATAAGATATGGTCTTCATTCCACAAACGAACGTCATCGGTGAGCTGTAACTTACCTGCAACTGACTTCCCCCAAATCTGCCCGAGAAACCCCTGCGGCCGCATATCAGTCAAATACCACGGCAAGCTATCAAATAGCTGCCATGTATCAGATGCCAGTTGATGTACACAGCACATTTCAGCCGGATGGATAGGATAGAGTATCACGAAATGGGTTACATGACCCTGCTCATCGATACGATATAGCGGAAATGCATGCTCTGCGGCACTATCTCCAGCAATGTACCGCCGCAAGGCATATTGTGTTGCTTTGCCTTTACCTATTTTCAGCACCCTCTCTTTTAACCTGCTTAATTGCCGGGAAACCGTGGGTTGACTGATTGCCATAGCTTGCGCCAGATAGCTCGCGGTCGCCGGTTTTTGGCGTAATAACGTTTCCAGAGAGAGCATATGAATAGATTCGTGAATAGAATGATGAATAGATTTATAGCGCTAATTATCTGATGTGTAAAGAAACCTATTTTTTCTGGCAGATTTTATGAATAGATTCAGCGGCAGAAATCGCTGCCGCTGAATAGAGGGAAGCAGAGACGGGATTACTTCTGATCGCCCAACAACACCGATTCTAATGCAATTTCAATCATGTCATTGAAGGTGGTCTGGCGCTCCGCAGCGGTGGTTTGCTCACCGGTACGGATATGGTCAGAAACAGTACAGATGGTCAGGGCTTTAGCACCGAACTCCGCGGCAACGCCGTAGATACCGGCCGCTTCCATTTCCACGCCCAGAATGCCGTATTTTTCCATCACATCAAACATTTGCGGGTCTGGCGTGTAGAACAGGTCAGCAGAGAAGATGTTACCTACACGGACGTCGATACCTTTCGCTTTTGCCGCATCCACTGCATTGCGGGTCATTTCAAAGTCAGCAATCGCTGCATAGTCGTGATCTTTAAAGCGCATACGGTTTACTTTGGAGTCGGTACAAGCCCCCATGCCGATCACCACATCACGCAGTTTCACATCAGCGCGAACCGCACCACATGAACCGACACGAATGATTTTTTTCACGCCAAAATCAGTGATCAGTTCTTTGGCGTAAATGGAGCAGGACGGGATACCCATACCGTGGCCCATTACCGAGATTTTGCGGCCTTTATAAGTACCGGTGAAGCCCAACATGCCACGCACATTGTTCACTTCGCGCACGTCTTGCAGGAAGGTTTCGGCGATAAATTTCGCACGCAGTGGATCCCCTGGCATCAATACAACATCAGCGAAATCACCCATTTCAGCATTAATATGTGGCGTTGCCATAATCACTTTCCTTAAAAATCAGAGAATTAA
>NZ_JAZGQA010000199.1:0-7566 GCF_048593855.1 Yersinia sp. 2542 StPb PI | reverse complement strand
ACTCCGTGCATCAAACGAGCTTCGTAATTTCGCCTTTACCCTTTTTATTTGGGTTATAAGTAAAGACGAAAATAAAAAAACATCATTAATACAATAGAATAAACTCAAATGTAATTAACCAGATCCTGTCTAACGGCTGATTCTTAAATCCTGTAAACGTGCTATTTGTCGGCCTTCACTATCAAAGTTCTCCAGAGCCAGCCAATCATTAAATGCCTGCTTAATTAATGGCCATTCACGATCAGTTATGGAATACCAATTGGTGTCTCTATTGCGCCCTTTAGTCACAATCGCCTGACGAAATTGGCCTTCATACTGAAAACCAAAACGAGACGCAGCAGAGTTTGAGGGTTCATTCAATGAATCGCATTTCCACTCACAGCGCCGATAGCCTAATTTATCGAAGACATAATGTAATAGTAAATATATTGCCTCCGTCCCTGCTGAGTTACGTTTTAAACGTGGCGACCAATTCACTGAACCTATCTCGATAACACCATTATTCTCATCAATTCGCTGTAAACCAACCGTCCCCAATGCAAGGCCCGTTTGTGCATCAATAACCGTATAGTGGACAGCCCCCGGTGCATTGATCAGGGTTTGCAGATAGTGATGAAAATCAGCTTCATTTTCAGGTCGTTCACAATAAAAATAAGTCCAGTCATCTGCCTCTTTCGCCATGTGATACGCCTGATATAACGACGTTTCATGCTTGTCTGCATTCACTGGCGCGAGATAGCAAAAATGGCCGGGTAAAATCTCACGCTGAGGTTGCTGCGCTGATTGCCAATGCGGTAATTCAGTGCCGATAGTTTGCCCAAAATGGTTTTGCTTCACTGTATGCTCCTTTTAAATACAACTGGCAGAGGAATATCAATTATTACGATACTCAATGATTTCACACGCGGTAATCCCTGCCAAATCATAGCAATATATAAGGCAAGAATGGCAAAACAAAGTGACGTTTTTGGGCGGGGAATAGCTGAAATAATAGCAGGCAGGGTCTGAATACCCGATATAAGTACAGAATGACTTACTATCAGGTATTCAGAGATGATGGCCCATCACCCCCGGCGTAAATTAACTACCGGTGCAACGGTGGGAAGCTGTAGCCCTTCTTTGACGTCCAGCAATTGCCCATGTTCATCATTATATAACGTGAGGCAGGAACCCGCTTGAAGCTGAGCCACCATCTCCGCTGAAAGCTCCATACTGCTAGCCAACTCATCATCATTCAGATGGGGTCGATGCCCACGACGTTCTACCTGAAAACGCACCTGATTGTATTTAGCCCAGATGATGATTACCACGGCATTGAATGCCGCAATCGCCGCATACAATGCCAAGGTTGTCAGGCCACTAATAATATACATTCTGAACGGAATCGGCCCCATATTCGGCGCTCTGCCAATCATGTCGAGAAAACCTTTCACGAACAGAAAGATAAAACCTATCCAGGCCAATGCCGTGATAATAATGTCGATCCAGCGGGGTATCAGCCGCTGTTCAGTGTGAATAAGAGGTGCACTCATGGTTTAACCCTCCCGATCCCACGGTCAGGGCTAACCCAACGCGCACGTTTACGCTTGGTATTGAGCATGACTTTGGGGAACGAAACCACTGTGGTGAACAAGCTCAGCATCCAGTAGACCATGGGATACCAGATAATCCAAAACAGTGAACTACCCAGTTTAGGCTCATAGCGCCGTTCAATGACCAAGCTTATCGCAAACTGCATCAAGCAAGTCAACGCCAGTACCATCCCGGTAAAGGCCGGTGGGAAGACTGTTTGTACATGGATACCTGGCGGTAAAGTAATAACCAATCCCAGTAGGAACAGGATAATACTGAACAGGTAAGTGAACGCCCAGGTTATCGACAGTGAATATTCAAGAAACAGTAACCACATGCGGCGATTACGCCAGCGCCACAGCTTAAACATATTTTTCAGGAAAACTTCAGCCCCGCCCTGCGCCCAACGCAAACGTTGCTTCCACAGACCACGTAAGGTTTCCGGCATCAAAATCCAGCACAAACCGCGAGGCTCAAAGAATACTGACCAGTGCCTGATTTGTAATTTCCAACTGATATCGATGTCTTCCGTGATCATGTCCGGGCTCCAGTAGCCCACATCCGCCAGTGCTCGGCGACGGAACGCAGCAACCACACCAGAGACGGTGAAAACTTGACCATAGACACGTTGTGTCCGTTTAATCAGACCGATGATAGAAGAGAACTCACCAACCTGCACACGGCCAACCAACGTTGAGCGCGTACGGATTCGCGGGTTACCGGTAACCGCACCCGTGCGTGGATTCGCAATCAGCGGCGCGACCAAATAAGGCACCGCTTTGCTGTCCAGTAAGGCATCACCATCGATACATACCAGATATTCACTACGTGCCGCTGCTGCTCCCATACGCAGAGCAATAGCTTTACCCTGATTATGAGCCAGATGAATAACACGTAATCGCGAGTCCTCAGCCAACAGGCCATCCAGCACTTGTGCAGTATCATCACTGGAGCCATCGTTAATGGCGATCACTTCAATATTGGTGTAAGTCTGTGCCAATGCCGCGTGAATGGTTTCCCGCGCATTCTCTCCCTCATTAAAACAAGGGATTAAAATAGACACTAACGGATTACCTTTTAGCTCCGGTGCGGGCACATCATCGCCCCACGGCCAGTGTCTTTCTCGGCGTAGCCAAAAATAGACACCACCGGTTATCCAAATACCGGACATAAAGAGCGGATAGAAGAAAACAAAATTCAGCAACACATCACCGGTAAAGAGCAGGATCATACCCGCAGGTATACTCAGTACCAGGCATAGGATGAGTAACGCAATAATTCTATCGATCATATAAAGGGTACCAGGCAGAAGATAGCACAGGGCGGACATCTTTTAGCGGTGGTTCGCCAGTGATAAAGTTATCCGGATAGTAACCAAAATTTTGCGCGCCATTTAACTGCAACTGGCGCATCCATCCCGCCAGTATCGGGCCGCTGATGGCATTGCTGCCCTCAGGCTTGGTCCAGTCCTTCGATTGCAGTTCAAATACGGTTTTATTCAGGGCCCCAGGGCGCTGTGCAACTTTATTAACTAATTGCGATAGCCACTCATTAGACTCTGATAACGGCACCTTCTCCATTAGCGGCATTGCCATCGGGGCAACCCAATCATAGTTAGCCAGGAAATCATCAAGATTCTGCGCAAACCATGCTTCACTTTCCGGTTCTAAGATCGGCATAGCAAATATATTACGGGCGGATTTTACTTGTGGACCACGGATATCACGCACCTGGCGTGTTAACTCATTAGTAAAATCAACCAGATATTTACTCTTATATCGCGTCCAGCGGGCCATGGTTTCCGGGTCTTGACGTATGGTAGCAATCGAACCTGGGAAACCGGCTTTCTCATACGCACGGATAGCATCCGGCGATGCATCTTCAAAATCAGACATTACCGCGTCGTCATGATAGAGAATCCCGTCAATCGGTGCGCTATAGGCCATATCGCGATAAATATCAATGATGCGCTGTCTGACTTCCGGGTTAAATGGCGATAGGCGACGATATTGATCCGGATCGATACTGGTTTTACCTGTTTTTGGGTCAATACGCTTAATCCGCGGTAACGACGGGTCCATCTCAAATGCCAACACCGGCATCCAGGCATAAACATCCACATCAGGGCGTGATGCTAGTTGCCAGGCAACGCGGTTAAACAGGTCCTGGCGCATCGGTATCCAACGGTTAGGGAAGTATACCTGACGAATATTGCCATCCCCTTTCGGATCAGAAAATGCTTGCAGGAACACCGTGGTAACGCGTAAATCAGAAATCCGTTGTACCAGTTTGTCGAGATTTTCCTTTTCCTGTACCGGGTCTGGATCGTAGAGATAATCCAGGTCAACATGCGCCACCCGCATGATGTCTTTTTCCTGCACAGAGGTAACCAACTGGGCAAAGTCTTTCAACGACGGATTATTACTGATCAAGATACGCGGTATATTCATCAGATCATTGACGTTACCAATACCGGGTTCCAGTGTCATAGCCATCTGGTAACCGTGTTGGCGTAAGATATTTAACACGGTTCCATTGGCTGCACCGTATGGCCAAACCCAGACTCTCGGTTGCTTGCCCGTTGCCTGAATAAGACGCTGAGTTATCAAGGTAACGTCTTTTTCCATCCGCTGCTTGAAAGCCGCTTCAGTTTCATATTTTTTCGTTTTAGGGTCATAAATCAAGTTGGCTGCTGCCGGTTCGGTATTCCCTTGCGGGTTTGCTATCACGCCGTAATGGGAAGCGTAAGTATGTGCACCTATTTCAATCAGTTTTGATTTAGCCATTTCACTGATCTGTTTCCAGGTAAGAAAACGATCGCGATCAGTACTTAAACCACCGAAATCCACCTTCTTATTCGGTGGCGTATCGATCCAAGTCCCCACTGGAGCCAGTACTGCACTCAATTTATTGGCTTCTAACAATGGGTAAACACGGTTATAAAAACTACTGTACCCATCGTCAAAGGTCAGTAAAATGGCTTTATTAGGCAGCGGTGCGCCACCATTACGGGCCGCTAAAATCTGATCAACAGACACCACGTTGTAACGATTGTCCTTTAGCCAGGCCAATTGTTCACTTAATGCGCTGCTTCTTACTGACAGATAGCGTTGGTCTGCGGATTCATCTTCAACGTCGTGATAAGCAATAACCACAAAGGTATTTTTTTGCCACGGCCTTTCACTTAGCGGCAATGCCCGCTCAGCGGGTGGAACGAATACCAGTTTCTCTGCATAACACACCGAGGCCAGCACCGTTATCATTCCTACTACAAGTATTCGTATAAAAAATAGTATCTTCGCCATGGCGCTGATCCCTTAGAAACGGTAATTCAAATCGAAAGCGAGCGAGAGATCGTGCTCACGGACACCATCATAGGGGCGCTTATCGTAGGTCACTGCTATCCCAGTATCCACGACATCATTCCATTGAATGCGTTGCCCATAACCTGCCGTGGTTACCAGACCATTACCGAAGTTTTTCTCCCAATAACCGCCAACACCGAGCTGAATTTGTTGGCTCCAGACGGTTTTATAGTGGCGATACATAATGTGGTTTAAGGTAATGGCAGGGACGTAAGTGAAATCACTTTTCGGGTTATAGTAAATCACGTCTTCTTTGGTGTTATGGCTCGACGCTAACCCTAAGCTAAGATCTGCCGTCAGGTAAGGGCCCGTCCAGACACGTTGGCGTCCGTTGAACTCATATTCCCAACGGTTGTTGCCGTCAGAGAAACGTGACGGTGTCACGCTAATTTCAGCGTCACGCCGATCATCGGCTTTCCAGAACACATACGCTGACGCACTGTTAGCGGATATATTATTTTTTAATGCGCGCAATGGGGTATCTTTGGCCAGTCTCTCAACCTGCCCACCAACTCGCCAGTGATCATTAAAATCGTACCAAGTCGATAACCGAGCACCGGTTTTGTTACCAAAACCGTAATTCTGATTATTCACTTCAGCCTCAACCCAATGGTCACGGGATGTCCACTCGCCCCCTAACCGCGTAGCACGATTAATGCCTTTTCCTTCTTCAAATTGCGCATTGTCGTAGCTGCCACCACCGAATACCCGCCAGTTTTCAGCTATCGGGGGGCTATACAGCAACGTTTCAATGCCAAAATCCTTGTTACCACTGATTGGGCTGTTGGAAGAAATAGTTCGATTCCCGGTTACACGCAATTCATACATGTTATGCACTTTGCGCTGACGATCGAGCTCCTGCGAGGGAACATCTTCAGGAGAACGGGTAATCACATCATCAGTGAGTAACTCCATCTGATGCCATTCCTGCAAATCCATCGCAGTTTCAGCTTGTGCACGTTCCAGAATAAGACTGCGTGGTGCCAATGACTCTACTGCTTTCAATTCTTGTTCAGATTTACGTGGTAAATCTTTTGCCAAATAGATACCGGCCAGAGCAATACGTAAATTCTGGTTAGCAGGAGCAGTACTGGATAGCGTTTCCAGTTTTTTCTGCGCCGCAGGCAGATCATTGAGTGCTACCAGGGATTGAACCAGCAGAGTCTGCCCTTCCATCCAGTCATCATTCGGCTCTTTACCTGGCAGACCATAAACGCCAACCTGATACGGCGTTTGTTCGCTATAGTTTTTAGCGAATTGATGTGCCTTATCCAATTGTTCACTTTCATTCAACGAATAATAGAGATCATCTGCATCAAGCAAATCATCGCTATTGCGGAATGTTTTGCCATCGGCGTAATACAAACTGGTCAAGATCGGTGCTGCTTTTTCTGGCATCCGGCGATCGATATAAGCAGATGCCGCCCAGCGACGTGCATAATCCGGCATTTTGTAGCCTTCGGCTTCCATGCTTTCATATTCTTTAATGAGTTGTTCGGTATTACGGCGAACCAATAACGCGCCTAATCTATCGATACGAGCACGTTGATAATCGGCCTGCGCTTCGGGATCTTTGCTCCAGCGGGCTAACAAATCCTGATAATCAGCCAACGCTTGATCAGCAATATAAAATCGCTCCGTCTCGCTGCGTGTTGGTAGTACCGCCATACGGACTTGTTCCGCTGCAGCATCTCGCTCAAGTTGCCGATATTGCTCTGCGGTCACTAATTTTGGATTCTCTTTGGCAAGCTGCAACGCAGGATCGGCAATACGGTTTCTTTGCAGAATCTCGAGGTGATTTTTTAATACTTCCTCAGATTCCGGTGCCAGTCGTACCGCCTCACTCGAGGCCTGCAAAGCATCGTAATTGCGGTTGGTTGCCCGATTAAGATAAGAGAGGGTCATATAGTTTTTTGCAGAAGGGTCACGCGCAGCCAGGTCTTTCGCCTGCTGTAAAGCTTCACCACCGCGCCCGGAATCCGCCTGAGTCATTATCATGCCAGTGATAAGATCTGGGTTGGTTGGGTCTTTCTTTAAACTGCTTTGCCACAATGCCAACGCCTGATCCCAACGTTTTTCATTGCGATATGCACGCGCTGCGGACGCTAAGCCCCGCGAAGAGAGATTCATTGAAGAGTGGTATCTTTCGTAAACGTCAATAACCTCTTGATCACGCCCTGCCCAACCGGCTATTTGTAGCCAGTCGTCTACCTGCCCACTATTGAGAGGGCCAGATTTGGATTCTTTTTGTAAGTAGTCAAGGACCGGCGCGGTATCTCCTGATCTGGCTTGGATGATTAACGAATCATACTGTGTATCTGCCAAAACTGGATTAACTGAAAGGCCGGAAATTAATAGCGCTAATAAAGTTATTCTGTGCCGGTGCAACGGGCGCAGTAGTGTTGTAAATGCGTTATACATTATATAACCCTTAAGCCAGCAACTTGTTTGATGATCAAGGAAAGCTACTTCACGAACATCCATTTTTCATTATGGAATTATGATGAAATGAAGTCCTTAGAATGTATTACAGCATGTTACATAGGATAGTTGAAAGAAAATACTGTTGTCGAATTATTATAGAATATTGTTATTCCAGCGATTAATAGAGGTGAAAATGTGTTATAGC
>NZ_JAZGQA010000198.1:0-7634 GCF_048593855.1 Yersinia sp. 2542 StPb PI | reverse complement strand
ATCAAAAAAATTAATTTATATCATTGCAGCTCCGACTAATTAATTCCCTTTTAGAGCTGCAATTAAAAAATAAAATTAATCGTTAATGTATATTCCCCACCCCCTCATCTTTAATATCTACCTGAGTACCAATAAATTTATTCCCTTCCAGCACATTGTTATTGGCATAATCCGCAAAGTACTGACCAGAGTTATCTTTGGCTTTATCACCACAATCAAAACCAGAGAGATCTCTGCTTTGGCGGGAAGCTAGCCAAATGCCGACCTGCTCGTGGGTAAAAGTGTTATTGCGGATAATATTGTTGTCGCTGTGTTGCCAGCGGATAACCGACTTTCCACTACTGTAATGCTCGCCGCAGTTCTTATACAAAAACACACCACCCGCACCATTGCCTTCAAATAGATTTCCCTCGATCAGATTATTGGCAGATGAATCCACCGCTAATCCTTCTCGCTTGCCCCGTCCAAAACTCTCGTGACCATTATTCACTATACGGTTATTAATAATCCGGTTGTAACGTGATGAGTGTTCCAGATATATTCCCGACATATAAGACTGCTGAACAGTAGAATTACTGAGTGTGGAGTCTGTCACGTAGTCATCAAAATAGATGCCCACTCGCCCACTGCCGGTCACTACCACCGCGTCGATAAGAATAGCCGTCGGCGTTCGGTGATAATTAATCTGGTGATCGGTGCTAAGTTGATTAGCCGGAATATTAGAGGTAATGCGGATACCACTGCGACTAAAGTTGCGGATATGGCAATTTTTGATGCTGATATTTTTCAGTGGGCTGCCTTTGCTATTGACCATTATGCCAAAGGGCAGATGATTATCCCCTTCCAGCGTAGCCCCTTGACAGTCGAGATGAGTATTACTGTGCGATATCAGTAGGGATTGACGATAAATACAGTGCGGCTGCAAACTGATATTCCCTTGTAACTCGGTAGCATCAGGCAAATAGCATGGCAGTTGAGCAGCTTGTGAAGATAAAGTGAATGAGATGGCTAAGGTTAATATTAACCCGAGGCGACAACACAACAACAATCGGGAAATGGTTACAGCAGTGTTATCTGTATTATTTATCGGCATTAGCAATAATCATTTCTCCGCCCCATCCTGAAAAGTATCCCCAAAACTCACTAAACCGGGATCCGGTAATATTCGTCTTTATATTCGGTCTTTACCATAGGTATCAGTTCAAGCTGATTATCACCATAATAAACCGCGTTAATCTGGGTGTTTCTCAGTATATACAACCGGAATTTTTTGAATAACTTCATATCGGGCTTGAAATCAGACTGCCAAAACTGATTAAGGTGTCCCTGAAACGTTAACCCTTTCATGTCATACAGGGCGTTTCCCATCACGATCAACGGTTTATTATGGATCAGTGCTGATAACCCGGCAGTGCTATTAATCGTTACCACCGCCTTGGCGTGAGTCAGTAATTCCGGCATTGGCAAGTCATGCACATATTTGATGCGCTCACTGATGTGGTACTGCTTACCCAGTTTACGGATTAATGGCCCGTACAGGCGATGCCCCCGGTCCATAGGGTGATGTTTGATAACTAACCACTGGTCGCTACAAGCTTTTTTTGAGAATGAATACATCACGTCATTGATGTAATCACGCACGTCATTGTACGGGCTGTGGTTGCGAATCTGGCTATCATTGTAGACCTGTAAAACCACCAGATGGTAGCGCTGGTCAAGCTCGCCTTGTAGTTGGCTCAATACTTTTCGTTGCAAGAATCGATACCATTGTTTACGCGCGGCAGCACGTATCCAGCAACGTGCTTCGTACCACGGCGAGAAGGATTTATGGTGACGATATTGCGGGAATTGATGGCGGTAAAACCAGCCAGCCAGATAATAACCTATACAGCGGCGCACCCGCAGACTAAAGCACGATGTCAGTTTTTTGGCGACCGGAGCTTTAATTTCTGGCAACTTACGGTAAAAATCAGGATTACGTGGCAAGGCGGAAAACGCATTCACCCCGCCCTCTTCGAGGGTAATAAAATGCGGGCGAAGATATCCCTCCTCAAACGCCAGAAAACGCACCCCTTTGGTTTGCGCCCAGAGCCTGGCAACTTGGTGTAGCGGGCGGCAATCACCAAAACACAAAATAGTGTCGAAGTGGTAATCTTGCCAGGTATCTTTCAACCAGGTGGGGAACTCTTTCGGCGTCTGCCTGAACACCAAATAGTCACGCTTACGGCAATAAAACTTGTCACCGCCGTTGAATACCACGTTCACCGCTTCGCACCCCTGAGATTCAAGCCACTCAGCGGTATCACTGAAATAAGGTCCCATCGGGCCTTGTAACAGTAGGTACTTCTTCCCAGCAAGAAGTGTTGTCAGTGCACGGCAATCTGTAAGCATAAACACGTCACCATTATTATTTAACAGACTGATTTATAAATTCATTGTCACTTTAGTTAACATGAGCAGTTTTCTATAATTACGCATAATCCTGCCCGATTTTTTTTTGCTAAATTGCATTTCAGCACGTGGCTGAGCCGCCAAAATGTCTAACGCCCGTTCTGCGGTTATTGCTTCGCGCCGGAGGGGGTCAACATAGGTCGGATAAGCGATCAACGCCTGATATACCAAGTCATCGAGCTTCAATGTGCGGTACCGGCGCGGTGAACGATGTTCATCCTGTGTCAGCCCCCAACCGGCATAAAAGGGTATGCCGTAGCAAAATACCTGCTTCCCATGCAGCAGCGCTTCAAAACCGGAAAGCGACGTCAAGGTATGCAACTCATCCGCTGCCTGAATGCACTGGATGATGTCGGCATCCTGCGCCTGAGTGTTAGCCCAACGCGCAATATCAGCCGCAGGAATATGCCCTTGCCGATTGCCAACCAACACGTCCGGGTGCGGCTTATAAATAATGAAAGCGTCCGGGTTACGCTGGCGCACCGTTTTCAGCAGTTCACTATTGGTACGAATACTGATAGTTCCGGTCAAAATGGATGCATCATCCTCCACTTGACCTGACACCAGCAGAATACGTTTGCCACTGGCTTGCGGCGGCACACTGAATGGCGCACCAATGTTGTATTTACTGATTTTGTCACAGACCAATCGCTGGCGAAGCTTTACGGCCCGCCCTCGCTGTAGGTCGGTTAACTGGCTGCTGTTGAGTAACGACTCAAGATCACTTGGCCGGGTGGCATCGTAGTAAATACCGCTTTTATCCAACACCAGCGACAGCGGCGGATGCAAGTCAGAACCCAGCCCCGATGAACGTATAAACCCATCCTCCATACGCCATACCGGTACTTTTTGCGACTGAGCCTTTGCTTGCCAGCGCTGTTCGCCTTTATTGCCCCACACCACACAGGCTGTATTCGATGTTTTACCTTCTCTGAAAGAGAGGTTGTTCAGTGTGGTCTTTAAAAAAAGTAAAAAAATGCTTCGTTTCCAAAGTGTTAACCCTGGTGCCCATAACTGACCCTGGCGTTGTAGTTGATGGTTTTTTTGCATCAACAGGCCGTCTAACACAGCAAATAATGTCGCCGGCTGGCCACTACAGGGATCGATATACCGGCTGTAGCGCAAATAGGCGGCGCTGAATAAATCCAACAAACTGGCCTGCCCACGTCGTGCCGATAACCCATCAGCTTGCGGGTGGCGATCGTCAGTCAATCCCCAACCGGCATACCAGGGTTGACCAAATACAGTGACGGATTTACCCGCCAGCAGTGCTTCAAAACCATATTGCGAGGTCACCACATACACACGACTGACCTGGCGCAATAACGACTGCGGGCTGACATTTTCTGCCAGCAACTTAATGCGTGGGTTTTTTGGTATTGCTCTGAAGTAGCCGGCTTTCTTGCCCTGTAAAACATCGGGATGAATTTTCAGCCAAACCTCAGCCTGTGGATTTTCATTCAGCGCGGCATCCAACATTGCCTCAAAGTCTGCCGCATCGGCATTGCCGTATTTAACCGCCATGTCACCAAAAGTCTGGTCCACGACCAATACCGCGTCACCCTGCGCAGGCGCGCCGCTGAATGCCGGAGCCAGGTTATATTTCGACAGGTCAGCATCAACAATCAACTGCATTGCCTCATGCGCATCAGCATAAAGTGGCTGGTTGCCGGCCCGGTCAAGAATCAGCCTTTCCAGCGAGCTTGGCCGGCTGGCGTCGTAATAGATACCCTGAGTATCCACCACCATCGACAGTGGCGGGCAACCTGACACACCCAACCCCAACGAGCGGATAAAACCGTCTTCAAGACGAACAACAGGCAAGCTGGAAGCTCGCGCCAACGCAACCGCTTTATCACCACTTGGACGATGGCCCCACACCGCCACCGCACTTATCTGCGGTGGAATTGAGCGCAACGATGAAAGCTTGCAGCAGGGTTCAGCCAGAAAGTTTTCCAGATGCTCGATACGATAAATCCCTGCCGAAAAGATGCCTATCATCAGAGTGTTAGCACCACTTTAGCTGCAACTGCCAACTGGTAAAGAATGGTCGAAATTCCCCGCGTCACTTCAATGTTCTTCGATTCAAACTTCGGTAATACCATCAGTTCGTCACCCGGTTGTAGCGTTTTGACGTCTTCAGCATTCAGTGCTTCACCATTCTGTTTAATCAGAATGACTTTGGTGTTACTGGCTTTTTGTGTGTAACCGCCAACCTTGGTAATGTAATCATCCGGGCTAAGACCTTTCTGCCAACTCACCGCATTCGGGAACATCACTTCGCCATGGATCATGACCAGCGAGGTCTTTTCAGGGATCTTAATCATGTCACCGTCTTCCAGAATCACCTGATCAAGATTACTTTCGTTGAGCACTACTTCACCCTTAGGTACCACGTTGCGGGCTTTGGTAACAAAGCGACTGATAAGCTGCGCTTCTTGCATTCGCAGACGGGCCTCTTCTGAAGTGGAAGACTGTGCTGATAAAGAGGCTTCTTCGAGTTTTTGCAGTGACAGGTCAAGCATCTCTTTCTGACGCAGCGCGACCGAGCGGCGATACAGTTGGATCGAGTCCATTTGCGACATGCTATTAGGGCGGATTTTTGCCAGAACCTGACGCATAGTCGCACCATAAGGCAGTACCATGGCATGCTCGCCGGAATGTGCCCCTTCGATCCGAACCTGAATGGTTCCTGAGTAGCGATCAGTGCTGATAATCAGCTTATCGCCATCTTGTAATGAACGCCCCGGTGCAGAGCTAAGTGGATAGTATTCACTGCGCTTAATCGTACCCTGCTGGCGGATAATGGTCATATGTGTGGCCCCTGGTTTGGGGCGCGCCCAACTCAGCGCTTCACTCACTGGAATCGTGCTGTTGCGGAATTCAAAGTCATAGCTGTTGAACACTTCGCCTTCGACACTGAAAGTGTGCTGGCGTGGGCCGACTACGATGGTATCGCCGTCAGCAAACTGTGATAGCCCCAAATTGCCGTTGAGGAGAAAGTCGTACAAATTAACCTGTGAGCGCACGCGGTTACCACGTTTGATGCTGATATCCACATAGCTGCCTCTCTGAGTATCGACACCACCGGCTTTACTGAGATAGGAGAGTAACGAGTCAGATGCCACCCCGCCGTACAATCCGGGATTATTAACGTAACCGGTGACAAACACTTTGACCGGCTGGGCCTGTAATAAAGAGGCGTAGACATTCACATTCGACTGATAGACCTGTTTGACTTTGGCAGTCACCACACTGTTGATCTGGCTATTCGGGATGCCAACTACTTTCAGCGGGCCAACGTTTGGCAAGAAGATATTGCCTTTCGGGTCCACACTCAGCGCACCTTCAAAGTTAAATGCGCCCCATAACCGTACCTGAATCTGATCCCCCAAACTCACTACGTAGTTTGGATTGAAACCGATACTGGAACCACTATCTGCCGCCGAGACCGAGGTAAAGAGTTGCGCGCCAAACATCCGACTCATCACCACCGGGATCACCGGAGGGGGGGTATCGTCAAACTGGCTATCGCTATAAGGTCTCTGGCTTTGACCTGAAATAATCGACGGTAACGGTGCGGCCCCGGTCATATTTGGATCGGCATTCAGATCAACGGCCTGAGCGGGTGTTGCCTGTATGGCAATAATCAGAAGAACAGATTTCAATAATTTCATAGCATGCTCTGAGTTACTGCCTGCGGTGTCATTCCGACAAGCTAGAAATAGCGTTAAAACGGCGTCAATCTTTATGATCGTCAATCACCGCCAGCAATAATTTGACAGTACCAAAAAGTAAGCAACATACCAGTAACCAACTGATAAGCAGATACAAACTGTTGGGGAACTTTGACTCCTGCGGTAGCTGAGGAGAGCTGATCACTGACAACATTTTCAGTTTTCTTGCCGCATCAACACGGGTTTTTTCAATCGATGTCAGGGTCAATTTGTAGATATCAGTATCGAACTGTACCTTGGCTTTAATCTCTTCAAAATCTACCGCCATACGGTTCAATTTGTGACCATCGGGCGCAGTAATTTTGCTTTTTTCATTATCAATCTGGCTGGAGAGCGACTTGAGTGCGTTCTTCGCACTGATGACCTGAGGTGCATCTTCACGGAGAAAAGTCAGTAGGTTACGCAATTCTGCTTCCATCTGAATACGTTGGCTAACCAAGGTATTAATCAACGTAGTGGCAGCCAAAGCCTGAGCTTCAGGGTCAAGAATATTATTGCTGTTCTGGTAAGTGAGTAGTTCGGTTTTGCTGCTATTCAAACGAACGCGTGCTTCCTGCATTTCGTTTTCGGCAAACAGCAACTGCTCGCGGGCAATGCGGTGTGAGATCTCATTGATAAATCTTTCGGATTCTTTCAAAACAGCCTGATTGAACCGTTGAGCAAATTCAGGCGAGAATCCTTGAGTACCAATGGTGAGCAAACCGGTTTTGTCATCGTAAGAAACGGAGATACGGTTACGGTAATAATTAAGGAATTGCTCGCGAGTGGCACTATCTGACAAATGATAGAAAAAATCCCAACCGCTATGGCCGAATGCCTGACGAAAATCGAGCTGTTTATCCAAGACCGCCAACATATCAGGAGAATTAATATATTCCTTCAGATATAAGGCATCTTCCGCAGAACTAGGGTTGCCAGCACCCATCAGCAAAGCGACATTCAGATTACTGCCATTGATATCGTTGGAATGTTTGATGGCGACTTTAGATTCACTGAGATAGCGTGATTGGCTAAAAATTAACAAGTAGAGAATCAGCAGCAACATCGGTATCAGAATCATAACCTTACCTAAATGGCGCTGTAGCTTAGACAGAGTTAAGTGTGACATGCGCACGCGCTTCAACATATCACCTGGCCAAGCCGACTTTATTTTTTCAATAAACATGGGTTTCATCATTTGTTATTTGCGCGGGCATTTCCCCATCACGTCTAATGCAATCATCAACAGAAAATTCGAGTAATAAAATGATCATTACCCAGCTCAGGTAAATTAAATTCGTCGATCGTCCGTATCATGTTCAATCAACACATGTCGCAACATACGACTAGCCCAGAGGAATAAGCCCACATTGGGCTAAAATACAGACGTTTTGCCAGCAAAACTCTAAATGAAGGGGTAAATCAATAAAAATTGCGGCTACAACACTGTTGATAATTATAATTTAC
>NZ_JAZGQA010000197.1:0-7654 GCF_048593855.1 Yersinia sp. 2542 StPb PI | reverse complement strand
TACATGCTTTTCAGCCCATCATTATCATGGCTAGTAAACAGCAAAGGCGACTCTCTGCCAGAGTGCTGCACTCCATTGGAAAGCGGTAATACGTAAGAAGCCACTAATCCACACAATTCTATGGGTTTCCCCCGGCTCACAAGAAATTGTGAGCCATTTTAGTCTGCCAATTACCACCAATCCTAAACGATAATCTTACACAGGCTTTTGAACCTTATAGTTCAAATGTTAATATAGTTGGCTGAGGGAGTTTGATATCACGGCGATAAAGGAAAAGTTTTGAACACTAAAAGTAGAATTCAGTGGTGGCCATGGTTGGCGGTATACGCAATGGTTGTCTTGCTATTGGCTGGGTGCTCAAACAAATCCAATCGTGACTACACCAAACTGCCAAAAGGCAGTTATAACGATAAATCGTATACTGTTAAGTCAGGTGACACACTTTATTTTATTGCATGGATCAGTGATAGCGAAGTGAGTGACCTTGCCCGCATCAACAGGCTCCGCCACCCCTATAGACTTGAGGTTGGGCAAAAACTTCAGCTCAGCGGTGCTGCTGCGTCCGGGCGGCTAACATCAACGAAGCGTAAATCCTCAAATACTGTACTCGCTGCATCGACACCACCACCGGGTGCGAATCGATGCTGGCGCTGGCCGACTAATGGCCAAATAATATCGCGCTACTCCACCGCCGACGGTGGTAATAAAGGCATTGATATTACGGCTAAACGTGGGCAACCAATCTACGCGTCGGCCAAAGGGCGAGTGGTGTATGTCGGGAATCAGTTACGTGGTTATGGCAACCTGATAATGATTAAACACGGTGAGGATTTCATCACCGCTTATGCCCATAACGACACCATGCTAGTGAATATTGCTCAAGATGTAAAAGCGGGGCAAAAAATAGCCACCATGGGCAGCACCGGAACAGACACGATAATGTTGCATTTCCAAATCCGTTACCGAGCAACCGCACTTGATCCACTACGCTATCTGCCACCACAAGGGGCAGCGCCTAAGTGTTAGCAGACCACGGTGTAAGTAGTCGTTAAGTGTTTTAGCGGTATCAAATAAGCAAAAGGCTCCGGTTCAGGAGCCTTGTTTTATTCTTCAGCACTTGAGGCTATCGTTACGCCAGTACTTCTTTCACGAAAGCTTTAATCTCTTCAACTTGGCAGTTATCAAAGAAGCACTGCTGGAAACGTGCACCGCTTACTGCGGTTTTCACTAATTCACGGTCAATAGAGCGCAGTGTATCGAGATAGTTTTCTTTCACTACCGCAGCTTTCACTTGGTTCAAAATACCCGCATTACGTACCTGCGGCTCTTTACGATCCAGCGGGTAACCTTCCCCCTTCACGCCAGTAAACGCTTTTTCAAAGATATAACGCACATTTAATTCAGCACCCCAGCCAAAACCTTTGGCGAATGGCAGTGACAATGCATTACCGTTATTGATCTGAGCAAACAGGAAAGCGTCAGCAGGATCGATGCAATATCCACATACAACACCTGGATGGATGTTTAATGACATCATTGCGCCTTGGCCTGTACCACAGCCAGTAACCACAAAATCCACTGCTTTAGAATTGAGCAGAACGCTGGCCATGATCCCCAGATGAATATAAGTCAGGTGATGGTCGTTTTCATCACTCATGCCCACGTTGTATACCGGGTACGCTTTTTCCGAGGCTACAGCATTCAGCTCTTTCAGAATTATGGCGTTTTTAGTTGCCTGACTGTTTTCCATCATCAGTGCAATTTTCATTATGTTCTCTCCTTTGCGCCAATGAGCTGTGGCCCATTGGGTGTGATAGTTAGACTTGACTGTGCAGAACATAGCACTCTAAAAACAAAATTTCAATTTTAATGAAAAGATGTTTTATAAATATCACATTTTGAGATTTAGTCGCTATGCATCCTACCGGATAACCATAAAAATTGCGGGTGTATGTAGCTGTGTGCGTCACTCATCTGCGACGAATACAAAATCAAATGGGTCAATGTTTGGCCTACCGACCCAAATGCTCGCTTGAATAACAGACAAAAAGACCATGCGGATGCATGGTCTTCTCTTACTGGAAATAATCGACAACACTAACTTTAGTGATGCAACATCTCGTGAACTATTTCATCTTTGCCTAATGTGATTGGATAAAACGTTGGCCAGTTATCCATTTCTTTAAGCAATGCTTCATGCGACTCATTGCTCGTGTAAATATGAAAATGATGGGATTTTTGTGGTTCTATTATATGGTCACTGAATTGGACAAATTTTGGTGCTTGTGAGTTAGCATCTTTACATTCGAATAAATAGCGTACTCCCTTCTTCCCAGAGTCATAGTGCATTATTTTAAAGCCAGAGTAGCTATACTTACATGAATTAACGGCATCTGAGGTGTGAAAATCAATAGTGTTATTCTCTATACCAATCATAGTGATATCAGTATGATAGCCCCGGCGGTAATACTCTCGGTATTCTGTAAGCGTTTTATCTTTATTTTTTTTCGCTTTATTAACGAGTATCGAATCCAGATCCCCTTTTAATAGATAGGGATTAACCGATTGCCAGACCCCATCCCAATCACTCAGCCCCCTATCCTTAACATCTTTGTCTGCAAAGATACCTTCACTTGCCGTGCGTGCAGCATCCGATTGATGGTGCTCATGTGAGTGGCTATGTTTACCGTGCGCAAATGATTTAAAACTGATTAATGAAACACAAACACTCAATGCAATTATGGATAGGTAGTTATATTTTTTAGACATCAATAGCTCCTTGTTGAATAGCACAAGTGTAATGTTATACTATTACATATATGCTAATCAATAGACGCTTGCACAGTAGGCCACCAGATATTAGCTGCCGTCGCTGAGGCCGAGCATCGACCTATCCTGGAGAAGGCAAATGGCGGTTGTGCCGCTGCAATGACGACCAAAATTAAGTCAGGGCGAAAACCACAAATGAAATCAGACATGGCTATTATTTTTATTAACAAAAAAGCGGGTTATGGCAAAACCGGGATGTCGAGAACCCCTGATTTCCGTTTAGAGAAGAAAGTTAAGGCCGCTATTTAGGCTTACATTGCCTCTAGTTCTTTCTGAGTTCGTCGACAGTACGCAAAAGCTAGCGGTCGAATAACTTTATGGGGCAGACGCCAGACGTCGGGCAGCTTCTATGACAGAGGATCTCCGTCTGGCATGTTCTTCTGCGCTATCTGGTCCCGTTAACATGCGCGCGACCTGTGGAACGGCAGACCACCATCCGGCCAAGGCTAACACCAAAAAAGCCAGATGATCTGCCCCAATGGCTTGGGTAACTATTCCCTCGCGCTGCCCATCGCTCACGGCCTGAATCTTGTATCCATAGTATTCGCGTCGCTGTTCTTCGTCCGGCACCTCATCACTGAATATCAACCCTTCCCAGCGCATGAGCCGACTCAGTTCAGGATTGTCGAGGTGATAATCGTAAGCACGGCCAGCGTAATCGCCAATATCTTCAACCGCAAAGGATGTAATGGGCAACGCCGATGCCACCTTGGCCAACTCACTACGTAATACGGCTGAGAACAGCGCTCGCTTATCGCCAAAGTAATTATAAACACGCTCCTTGTTTACCCCGGCCAACTTGGCAACCCGCTCAAGGGTAGTGCCATCGGGTCCGAGTCGGGCGAATTCGGTCATCGCAGCGTCCAGAATTTTGCGTTTCGTCCCTTCAGTATCCCAAGCCATTTTTCTTCTCTCTCATTTATGGGTTGTTGCTATCACGTAATCATACTATAGTTATTTCCAACTAAAACGTTGGAGTTGTAATTTTACTTTATAATCGGAGTCTGAACTATGAAAAACACCATCCTCATCTGTGGATATGGCCCGGGTATTTCCCATGCAGTCGCTCGCCGTTTTGGTAAGGCGGGTCATCCCGTAGCCTTGATTGCGCGCAATGCTCAGCGTCTCGCTGATGCGGTAACGGAATTGACCGCCGAAGGCATCCAGGCTCGCGCTTTCCCAGCCGATCTGAGCGATATTAAAGCGATTCGACATGCCGTCACGAACGTGCATGAGATAATGGGGCCTATAGGTATCCTGCACTGGAACGTTTTTCTCGATATCGAAGGTGACCTGCTGTCCACTCAGCCCGCAGATCTGAGCAAGAGTTTCGATCTCCGCGTTGTTGGCTACATCACTGCCGTACAAGAGAGCATGAACGACCTTGCGGCATCAAAAGGTACCGTACTGGTTACCAGCGGCGTCATGGCGCTCGATGACCCACAAATCAATGCGTTCGCCATCGATTATGCTGCGATTGCCATCAGCGTTGCAGCTCAACGTAAAACGACCCATATTCTGGCGCATACCCTCGCGTCACATGACATTCATGTCGGTGAGGTGATCGTCAACGGCTTCGTTGAGGGAACACCGGGCGGTGTGGGTAAAAGTGATACCGTCGCACCAATGGACATCGCTGACCAATTCTGGGAACTGCATACTGCACGTCAGGTACATTCCGTCATCGTTGGGGGTGCTGTACCGATATCGGAAGCAGGGTTCCATGGCTGAAAATACGCAAGTCTCAGGCTTGGCTGATGAGGCCTTCAGCAAGCCCCCTCACCTCGGGCCAGCTCATTACGCGAGTGGGCCGGGTGTCACGCTACTGGTCGCGGTCGCCCTGTTGGTGCTGACCCAGCTTTACCTGGCAATCCCTTTGCTGACGTACGTCGGTCACTCTTTCAGTCCGGCAACACCGGGGGCCGTCTCGTTCGCGCTGGCCACTTGTTTCAGCCTGGCCTATGCTGGCGGGTTCCTGCTCTGGGGGCCGTTATCGGATCAGTATGGTCGTCGGCCAGTGATGCTGATGGGGCTGAGCGCCCTGTCGATTGCCACACTTGCCTGCGCCTTCGTGCCTTCGCTGCCATGGTTGGCGGGACTTCGGATGTTACAGGGGCTGGCTGCGTCCAGTTTTGCCCCCGTAGCACTGGCCTATCTTGCGGAAGCGGTGCCGACACGTCACCGAGCAACCGCCATCGGGGCCATGTCTACGTCTTTCCTCGTGGCGGGTATCCTTGGGCAAGTGTTCGCGGCCTGGGTGGCGTTACGATGGGATTGGTTCTGGGTATTTCTGATCACAGGAGGCGGTCTTGTGGTCATGCTTCCATTAATTGCGTTGATGATAAAGGAACCGGCACGCACTATCGTTGAGGGTCATCTGGGCCATCGTTTCGTGGCATTGGGCAAGATTGCCGTGCGGCCTGCCATTCTGCTGCTGTCATTTGCACACATCACACTTCTCCTGTCTTTCGTTGCGATGTATACGGCGTTGGGGCCGCATCTGGCGGGCTTGAACCTTTCTCCTGCCACAGTCATTGCACTGCGCCTGGTTGGATTGCCAGGGATGTTCATGGCGTTGCTGGTCGGGCCGCTTGCTGTTCGGATCGGGATGCCGGGCGTTGCGGGAGCAGGTTATCTGGTTGCGGCCGTGGGCTTGGCCCTAGAGGCTGTGTTAGCGCAATCGCTGACTGGTATTGCCATTGGGAGTCTGGTCTTCGTGGTCGGCGTCGCTCTCGCTATCCCGGCAATGATCACCCAGTTTGGTGATCTGGCGGTACCTAACCGCGCCGCGGGCATGGCCCTCAATGGTTTTGTCCTGTTTATCGGTGCCAGCATCGGTCCATTTATCCTGTCCTGGGTGCCCGGCTTCGTCCCGCTATTGGTGGGGCTTGCGGTGGCACTTTTACTGGCCACTGTCTGCGTTGCGGGC
Source organism: Yersinia sp. 2542 StPb PI (assembly GCF_048593855.1). Lineage (NCBI taxonomy): Bacteria > Pseudomonadati > Pseudomonadota > Gammaproteobacteria > Enterobacterales > Yersiniaceae > Yersinia > Yersinia sp. 2542 StPb PI. The sequence continues at coordinate 1,896 of NZ_JAZGQA010000197.1, read as the reverse complement.
AGTGCATCGCTTGCTTCATCCACGAGGAAATCATGAATTCTATCCGTTTTTCGCTCTCTTCAGTCCTGACTTCCTACCGTTGGATCCTGGTGTTCCGCATCAGTCTAGGGCTTACCACTGCTCTGTCTGCTTTCGCGTTGCAAACAGCCTCCGGTGCGGTTGGAGATAACCCGATCAGCATCCCAGATACTCATCATCAAACCAGTCAGCGTCCGGTCACTCTGGATGGTCAGCCCGCCGCACTCAGCCGTTACGAGAGACGCGATGAGCGCAATGCCTTCCTGGAGGGAGAACACTTTAGTACGGTGATCGCCGCCGATGGCACACTCAAGGGTTTTGCCAACATCTCGCTCGACCTGGTGGGAAAACCGTTACCGCCTGGTGAGCGCGCTGAGCAGATTGCGGCAGAGTTCTTGCGTAAGGCTGCGCCCGACTTGCTGACCAGCCTGGGGAGAGCGTCTGTTACTCTCCATGATGAACCTATTCTCCTGTCACGCGCAGGCCGTAACGAGACCGTTCAACTCACCGGTTTAAAATTCAAGGCACGCAATCTGGCTGATGGGCGTTGGTTCTGGGTCATCATCGGTAGCGATGAGAAACCGATGCTGTTCGAGCGCGATCTGGAATGGGCAACCCTGCTCGCTCGCCGCAAAACGGAACAATGGCTGCATGACCGATGGATAAAGGCACAAGATGCCCAACAGATCAGTAAACCAAGCCGTTGGAGTTTGCCATGGACTCATTAACTCAGATTGTTCTTGGCAGCAGTGTCGCCGCACTTGTCGTCCCCCCGCATCATCGACGCCAGGCAATACTGGCGGGTGGAGTACTTGGTACTTTGCCCGANCTGGACGTGCTCTGGTTCAACGTGTTCAGCAGTGATGTGGTTACAGAAGTGACCTGGCACCGTGGTCCATCGCATTCACTCTTGATGCTAACGTTGTTGGGATTACTGCTTTGGCTCTTGCTCAAGTCTCGCAGTTCGCTGGTTCGAGGTGCCCCGTTGCGGTGGCGGTTGGCGATCTGGCTGGCCCTGATAACACATCCGTTGCTGGATGCCTTTACCGTCTACGGTACGCAGGTGTTATGGCCCATGAAGACCCCACCCGTCATGTGGGCGACAATCTTCGTCATTGATCCGTTGTATACAGTGCCGTTGCTGATAGGGGTTATGGCTGCCTGGCAGCTTTCACCACATAAAACTGAGCAGCAAACGAGTGGCTCAGGCCGAGACAGGGCGGCACGCAATTGGTTGGTAGCAGGCTTGCTCGTGAGCTCGGCCTACCTGGCTTGGAGTGTTGCCGCCAAATCTCTGGTTGACCGGGTAGCCTCGCCAAGCCTGGCTGTTCTGAACTTGCAGAATGCCCCGCGTTTTTCTACACCGCTTCCGTTCAACACGCTGGTTTGGCGGGTGATTGTGATGGTACCGGATGGCTACTGGCTCGGTGACCGGTCCCTTGTCGCGGATCGGGGAGCGATGCAATTTACTTTTCACGAAAGCGACAACCAGGCGTTGGCGCAGTTGACATCCGTACCGCAGTTGAAACGTCTATTGTGGTTCACACATGGGTTTATCGCCGCTCACGCTCAGCGACGTGAGGATGGCGAGCTTCGGCTAACCCTTGCAGATCTGCGAATGGGGTTAGAGCCCGATTATTTTTTCCGCTATGACATTGCTGGCATAGATGAAGGTGGCCACTGGGCAGCAGCAGCAGAAATTACCCAATTGCCTGAGTCGGGTGATACCGCCAAGATGCTAAGCTGGGTGTGGAGGCGTATTTATGACAGTAAAGCAACGCCATGAGTGACAAATGGCATTGTAATACTCTAGAACAAGGTTAATTGATTTATTGGATTATTTTCGCTAAACGGTGACTATCTGTAAGCCAATGCATT